>CAMVGT010000083.1 GCA_947167125.1 uncultured Erysipelotrichaceae bacterium | reverse complement strand
TCAGAGAACTGACCGCAAAAGAGGAGCCGGACGCGGTAATCACATCCAAAGGCCACCAGCATCACCATCATGACCATGAACATCATCACGAACACGAACATGAACATCACCATGATCATTGTGAGTGCGGTGAACATGAACACCATCACCATGATGATGACAGTCATGAAGAAGAAAGAGCTCTCTATAAATTTGAAATCAAGGGAATTGACTGTGCGGACTGTGCCGCAAAGCTGGAATCTAAGATCGCAAAGATTGAAGGAATCTCCAATGTCCGTTTGTCATTCCTGAACAATTCACTGCAGTATGAATGCGATCATGATGAAGGCAAGAGAATAGAAGCGGAAGTCAGGGAACTGACCGCAAAAGAGGAACCGGATGCGGTGATCACATCCAAAGGCCATCAGCATCTTCATCATGATCATTGTGAGTGCGGTGAACATGAGCACCATCATGAACATCATGCGGATAACGCATTGACACGGAAATATACAATCAGAGGAATTGACTGCGCAGACTGTGCGGCGAAGCTGGAAAGCAGACTTTCATCTGTTGAAGGCGCTGAACACCTTTCCATCAGCTTTATCAACAGCCTTCTGGTTTTCGATTGTGCAGATGAAAATCTTGAACGTGTTGAAAAGGAAATCATTGAGATTGCGGCGAAGGAAGAACCGGATGCTGTAATTGAAAAGATAGAGAAAAAAGCAGTCGCATCCTATCAGTACCGGATCGCCGGTATTGACTGTGCCGACTGCGCAAATGAGCTTGCGGAAAAGGCTTTGAAAATAAACGGCGTTACAGATGCCCAGGCGGACTTCATGCGGGAGATTCTTTCCGTTCAGTGTGCGTCAAAAGATCGCATGCGGATTGAAAAAGAACTGATTGAAATGATCGCAAAGGAAGAACCGGAAGTGAAGGTATCCTTCATTGAGCCGGAAGCCGCAGCGCTGTCCAAGCCCGAAACAGATGATGACGATGATGACAGTCTGATGCTGAAGAGGCTGATTGCCGGTGCAGTTCTTTTTGCAGGATCTCTTTTCGTACAGGGGCCTGTACAGATTGTGGTGTCTTTATGCGCATGGCTGGTGCTTGGATATGATGTTCTGTACAAAGCAGTCAGAGGCATCGGCAGAGGACAGGTATTTGATGAACACTTCCTGATGGCCGTTGCGACAATCGCCGCAATCTATCTGAAGGATTACCGCGAAGCGGCAGGCGTCATGCTGTTTTATCAGATCGGAGAATATTTCCAGGATCTCGCAGTCAGAAGAAGCCGCAGATCCATCGGTGAACTGATGGATATCCGTCCGGACTATGCATGGGTCAGATCCGATGGTGAATATGTACAGGTGAATCCGGATGATGTTTCAATCGAGGATATCATCAGGGTAAGACCGGGTGAAAAAATACCTCTGGACGGTATTGTGGTAAACGGTTCCTCCAGTCTTGATACATCTTCACTGACCGGTGAATCGAAAATGCAGGATGTGGATTCCGGAGACAATGTGATCAGCGGCGCTGTCAATAAATCCGGTGTTCTTGAAATCCGTGTAACCAAAGAATACGGGGAATCCACAGTTGCCCGCATTCTTGAACTTGTGGAAAACACGGATTCCAGCAAGGCCAAGCAGGAGAAGTTTATTACAAAGTTCTCCAGATGGTATACACCTCTTGTTGTTCTGACAGCAGTGATTACAGCAGTGATTGTCAGTGTTGTTTACGGAGATGTGAATGAAGGCATCCGCCGTGCATGCACATTCCTTGTTATTTCCTGTCCCTGCGCACTTGTGATTTCCATTCCTCTTTCATTCTTTGCCGGAATCGGCGGTCTCAGCGGAAAAGGAATCCTGGTGAAGGGCGCAAATGTGATCGAAACACTGGCGCATACAAAGCAGGCAGTATTTGATAAAACAGGTACTCTGACAGCCGGTGAATTCGAAGTGGAAAGAATCCTGGATTCTGCTGATCCGGAAGGTACATTGAAGGATGCGGCTTATGCGGAATATCATTCCGGCCATCCGATTGCGGAAGGCATCCGCAGATCCTATAACAATGAAATCGATGAAAAACTGATCAGCGATGTTCAGGAAATTGCAGGACGCGGTCTTGCGGTCAGTGTGAACGGGAAAAAGATCCTTGCAGGAAATTATCGTATGATGCAGGATAACGGCATTGCATGCAAAGAAGCAGCTGATGCAGGAACACATGTATATGTGGCAGAGGACGGCGTTTATAAAGGCTGCCTTCTGCTCACAGACCGGATGAAACAGGAAGCACCTGCCGCAGTTCAGAAGCTTCATGACCTCGGTACAAAATGCATTATCCTCTCCGGCGATCAGAAAGAAATTGCGGAAAGCGTCAGTAAAAAGGCAGGAGCCGATGAAGTACATGGTGAATGCATGCCGGAAGACAAAGTACGTCTGATGAAAGAAATCCGTGAACGCGGAACAGCCGTATTTGTCGGTGACGGCGTCAATGATGCGCCGGTACTTGCGGCGGCTGATGCCGGATTCGCAATGGGCGTTTTAGGAAGCGATGCGGCAATTGAGGCGGCGGATGTGGTCATTATGGATGATTCATTAAAGAAGATCCCGCTGACGCTGCAGGCAGCCTCCAGAATCATAAAAGTCGCAAATGAAAATATATACGGCGCAATCGGCATCAAGCTTCTGATTCTGATTCTCGGTGCCTTCGGCATTGCCGATATGTGGATGGCAATCTTCGCGGATACCGGTGTTGCGATGCTGTGCGTCATGAATTCAATGCGTCTGCTTCATGTAAAAGAAAACTGAGGAAGTTTAAAGACTTCCTCTTTTACGGCTTCATTCATAAGCTTGGAATTGATGGTATAATGGCTCATAAGAGCGGGGAGGACTGTGCATATGAATATATTTGATATCGTCAGCGTCGGCATTCTCGCTGCTTATATCGGCGGATATATCTGGGTGAAGGCATCCGATCACTTTGCGCCTCCGATGGATGATGAATAAGATATCAGTCTGACTTCCGGATTCCGGAAGTCTTTTTTCGGCATAAGAAAAACCGGGAGAGATCAAACTCTTCCGGTTCTTTTGCAGGATGCTTAAGGCAGATAGATGTATCCGACCAGTGACTGTCCGTAGATGTAATCTTTGTTGACCCATCTTTCGTTGTAGCCGCCGTTGTATCCGCCTTCCATAATGTAGACCTGATCACCGTTTACTGCTGATACATATGCAACGTGTCCGGAATAAACCGCGATACTGCCAGCTGCAGGAGCGGAACCTGTTGCGTATCCGGATGCCTGTGCACTGTAGAGCCATGTGCCGGCATATCCCCATGAAGGGAGGTTGACGCCGCTCAGATCATGAGCGAGCTGCCATGCGCCGTATACACAGTTGGACCAGCCGCCGTAATAAGGGTTATCACTGCTTCCGGTTACCTGGTAGCCGCTGCCTTCAGTATAAGTTTCACCTGTTTCAGCTGTCTGCGCTGCTGCTTCAAGCTGCGCAAGTCTTTCCAGCTCAGCAGCTTCTTCAGCTGCTCTGCGTTCAGCTTCTTCTTTTTCCAGACGTTCCTGTTCAAGGCGTGCTGCTTCAGCTGCAGCTTCTTCAGCTGCGATCCTTTCTGCTTCCTCTCTTGCCCTGATTACTTCTTCAGGAGTTCTGACGCTGACTTTCAGCTTAGCTGTTGTCTTATTGCCCTCAATATCAATTGCGGTATAAGTGACGTTGTAGTCGCCATCCGTTTCCATATCTACATTTCCTTCGACAATGAGTGCCGGAAGAATGCCGGAGTCATCATTGATGTAGGAAATATAAGATGAAGCATTCCACGCGTCGCTGTTGTTTACAGTGACCTTGTCTGCCTTCAGCTTGAGCTGAGGAGCTGTGGATTTAACCATCTGGACTGTTGCGTCCTGGATAAAGGAATAGCCGACGGATTTCACGGAACTGTCTGTTTCCTCATCGGTCTCTGTCAGGGAGACTCTTGCGGTAACGGACTGGATTCCTGTCTTGGAACGGTCGAAGCCCTGAATTTCAATCTGGCTTGCGTTAATGTCAATCGAATTCAGATCTACGGAATCATCGGTTTCAGATTTCAGCTCGATGATTCTCTTTTTAATCGTCTCGAGTGGAGCCGCATCCTGCATACTGACTTCAATCAGTGGGAGATCGGCAGCCTGTATAGCTGTCTCATCGCCGCTCGCGAATACCTGAGTGGCGGGAACTGCCGCTGCGAACATTGCCGCTGCAGCGAGGCTGGCAAATGCAATGCCAAGTCTCTTCTGTTTTAAGTTTTTGTTCTGCATGCGATTATTGTAATAATTTTCATAACCCGATTTCAATCGTTTGTTAACATTTCACATCGAAATCACAAATTGTTAGCGGTTTCTTGTGGATTTTTCACAAAACCGTCACATTTCAAACGAAAAATCTTAAGAAAAAACGGACACTTCCGTGTCCGTCAGTTCACTCCGGGAATGCGGTAAATTCCCCAATATGCGCCTGATCCTGAGCTTGCGCTGATCGGAATTTCGATGATGCCGAGGGATGGACTCATAGCCGATACATAGTATCCGCCGCCGGTATAAATGCCGACATGATTGTCCCATACGACAATGTCGCCGGGCAGTGCTTCTGCGGCACTGACCTGATATCCGGCAGACGCCTGGGCGAGGTTGTTATGCGGCAGGGAGATTCCGTACTGCGAGAAGATATACTGTGTGAAACCTGAGCAGTCAGCTCCGGTAGCGGGGTTTGCGCCGCCCCATACATAATAGCCGACACCTGACCACGCTCTTGCGGAACCGGCAATTGCGCTTCCGGTTGCGCTGCCTGCGGCAGTTGAATATTCGATCGAATTGATCGCCGCAAGTCTTGCCCGTTCTGCTTCTTCAGCCTGTTCCTGTGCAATTCTTTCCGCTTCCAGACGGGCTGCTTCTTCAGCCGCGGCTCTTTCCGCTTCTTCTCTTGCAAGGCGTTCTTCCTCTTCACGGGCCTGAATGACTTCTTCCGGTGTTCTGACCGAAACTTTCAGATCCGCATAAGCTTCATTGCCGCCGAGATCGACAGCTGTGTAACGTACTTTATAATCACCGTCTTCATCCATATTCACTTTGCCCTGAACTTTGACAGCAGGAAGGAATCTGGAATCATCATTCAGATAAGAGATATAGGAGAAAGGGTTGAAGGCATCGCCGTTGTTTACGGTAACCTGATTGGATTTGAGAACAATCTGCGGTGTGTTTTCCCGTTTGACGAGAATTGTTGTCTTTTCTGTAAAGGAACTTCTCAGGGAGGAATCCTTTCCGTTATCGAGGTAAATCTGTGCGCATACAGTCTGCAGGCCGGTGCGTGTGCGGTTGAATCCGGTCATTTCAATCCTGCTGTCTTTGCCGGAGACATCTTCGGCTCTGACGGAAGGATCAAGCTGAATGCGGTTTTCCAGCATCCGTGTTTTGATTGTTTCGGCAGGGGCTGTATCCTGGGCACTGATCTGAATCAGTTCCAGTCTGCTTGCCGCGGCTGCGGACTGTGCGGAAACCGATGTTGTACGGATTCCTGACAGGGCAATCATTCCGGCGATGGATGCGATCGTATAAGCGGCTCTTCGTTTGCCGTGTTTCTGTATGCTTTTCATAGACATATGAATATTTTATTTCTTTCGGATAGTGAATTCAAAGAAAATGACGTGAAATCTGAGAGTTTCGGTATAAAAAAAGGAAAGATCCTGCCGGATTTCATATGATCATGAAAATTGCGGCTGTTATTTTCATAATCGGTATGTGTGCACGATTGTCGTGGGTTGGATTGCGATGGATATGGTATACTCTTTATCATGAAAGCAGTAATACAGCGGGTCACACACGCGAGTGTGACAATTGACGGCGAAGTCCACGGAAAAATCGGTACCGGATTTCTGGTCCTGGTCGGTGTCTGCGATGCGGATACGGAAGAACAGGCGGATAAGCTGGCATCGAAAATATCCAGAATGCGGATCTTTGAAGATGACGCAGGAAAAATGAATCTTTCACTGGCACAGGTGGACGGGGCGGTTCTTTCCATCTCGCAGTTCACATTGTTTGCGGATTGCCATAAAGGCAATCGGCCTTCCTTTGACAAAGCAGGAAAGCCGGATCACGCGAAACAGCTGTACCTGTATTTCAACGACGCTCTGCGCAGATGCGGCATTCATGTCGAAGAAGGTATTTTTGCGGCAGATATGAAAGTCGAGCTGCTGAATGACGGACCGGTTACCATCATACTGGATACGGATGAACTGTAACAGTTTCCAGAAATCATATGAACCAGGGAGGCACAGCGATGCTGAATGAAGTATATGATCTCAACGACATTGTCGAAATGAAAAAGGAACATCCCTGCCGGAAATCAAAATACTGGCAGATCACGCGCATGGGAGCAGATATCAAAATCAAATGCCAGGGCTGCGGGGCAGTCATCATGTTTCCGCGTCATGAGTTTGAAAGAAAATTGAAGAAAGTGATCAAGAAAGCTTCTTCTGAAGAATAGGAAGGTATATTTATGGCATTAACAGCAGGAATTGTCGGACTTCCCAACGTCGGCAAATCAACATTATTCAACGCAATCACAAACAGCCAGGTTCTGGCTGAAAACTATCCGTTTGCGACAATCAATCCGAATGTCGGCGTGGTTGAAGTTCCGGATGAAAGAATGGAAGAATTCGTAAAATTCTACAAGCCGAAGAAAACCATCTATACAACATTTGAATTCACGGATATTGCCGGTCTTGTAAAAGGCGCATCCAAAGGCGAAGGTCTCGGTAACCAGTTTCTTGCGAATATCCGTCAGACAGATGCCATCGTGCACGTTGTCAGATGCTTTGATGATGACAATATCGAACATGTGGAAGGCTCGGTTGATCCGATCCGCGATATTGAGGAAATCAATCTGGAACTGTGTCTTGCGGACCTGGATACAGTTGAAAACAGAATCGGCAAAATTGCGAAAAAGGCACAGACAAAAGACAAGGATGCCGCAAAGGAATTCGCAGTTCTTTCCGTTCTGAAGGAAGCTCTTGAAGCAGGCAAGCCCGTACGTCTTACAGAAGCGGATGACGCCGGCGAATATATCCGCAATTACGGACTGTTAACAGCCAAGCCGGTAATCTATGTGGCGAATATGAGCGATGAAGAAATCGCTGATCCTGACAGCAATGCCTATTACCAGAAAGTAAAAGCATTTGCGGAAGCGGAAGGCAGTGAGTGTATTGCGATCTGCGCAAAGATTGAAGAAGAACTTTCCGGCATGGACAAGGAAGAAAAGCAGGCATTCCTCGAAGATCTCGGCATCGGAAGAAGCGGTCTTGATCAGATCATTCACGCTGCATATCATCTGTTAGGCCTCCGTACATTCTTTACAGTCGGCGAACCGGAATGCCGTGCATGGACATTCCGTGAAGGAATGAAAGCACCGCAGTGCGCAGGTATCATTCATACCGATTTTGAAAGAGGATTTATACGCGCAGAAATCTACAGCTATGAGGATTTCATGGAATATCATTCCGAAGCGGCACTGCGTGAACACGGAAAGATCCGTCTGGAAGGAAAAGAATACCTGATGAAAGACGGAGATATCGTATTCTTCCGCTTTAATGTATAAAAGCATGGATAGCGAAAATCATCGCATCATGCATTCTTGTGATAAAATATGAATATATTCGGAGGTAAATTATCATGAAATTGATTCTGGCGATTGTATCAAATGACGATGCACCTGCAGTCTCCACAGCTCTGACTAAAAATAATTTCTACATCACCCGTCTTGCGACAACCGGCGGATTCCTGCGTGCAGGAAACACAACAATCATCGTCGGTACAGAAGATGAAAAAGTGGAAAAGGTCATTGAGCTGATCGGCTCTGAAGCAAAGAGACGTACAGAGATTGTTCCTTCTACAGCAAGCTATGACATCGGAAGATATGCTTCTTTCCCGGTTGAAGTTCAGATCGGCGGAGCTACAATCTTTGTTCTTGATGTAGACCAGTTCATCAAACTGTAAAAAGAAAAATGATGACTTTCGGTCACCATTTCTGAGAGTTGATATAATTCAGCAATTCATAACGGCTGTTCGGCAGCCGTTTTTCTATGACTTCATCCAGCACGCTCTGCAATGCATTGTGGATTTGCTTTCCCTTTAAGCCGGCTTCTTTCAGATCGTTTCCGTCAATGGCGAGATCTTTGAGATTCCAGCATTCCTTGCGGTCCATGATGCCCTGATGCATCTCCATCATCTTTTCATAGGATACAGAAGGATCGACCGCGCTCCGGTATCCGGCAAACTGCGCAAACGGGCAGTTTAAGCTGTTCATAATCCGTTTCAGATCCACATCATTGTTCATCTGCATTTTTCCGCACTGAATCATACAGGAGATTCTTTTCATCGAAGCGTTGGAATACTTCATCCGCTTCAGGATGCTTTCTGGTTTTTCTTCATTTCCAAGAAGAACTGCCATCCGGATTTCAGAATCATCCGGAGATCTGCGGATGGAAGAAAGCATACTGTTCCAGATATTTTCCTTACAGTTTTTCAGTTCCGGAATAAATACTTCGAAAACATCGCGGTATTCCTCCAGCAGGGAAGCACAGTTCTGAGCTTCCAGGAAACCTTCTGTTTCCTCCTGGATTCTTTCGGCTGAAATAAAATGCAGAAGATCTTTTTTTGCATGGAGCGCTTGTGAAGTTGCGGGATCAATCGAAAATGAAAGACGGGCCGCAAAGCGCAGCGCTCTTAAAATCCTCAGCGCATCCTCATCAAAACGGTCATCCGCTCTGCCGATGCAGCGGATGATTTTCTTTTCCAGGTCTTCTTTTCCATGGAAGAAATCCAGAATATTTCCTTCCGCATCGCAGCATAATGCATTGACTGTGAAATCACGTCTTGCACAGTCTTCCTTCAGAGCGGAAGTGAATTCCACATGATCCGGATGACGGTGATCCGCATATGCGGAATCCTTCCGGTATGTTGTGATCTCAAGAGGATGATGATCGGCAAGAACCGTCAGAGTTCCGTGTTTGATTCCGGTTTCCAGAGTACGGAAGCTGCTGAAAACTTCCTTCATCTGTTCAGGAAGGGCGTTTGTGGTCAGATCGTAGTCGTGAACAGGCAGATTCAGCATGGTGCTGCGCACAGCACCGCCCACGACATAGCATTCATATCCGTTTTCAGCAAGTTTCTGCATTAATTGCCGAACATACGCAGGTAATTTCATCTTCATGGTAATATTAATAATACCAGAAGCGCCTGATTACAAGGCGCGATCCTGTCA
>CAMVGT010000082.1 GCA_947167125.1 uncultured Erysipelotrichaceae bacterium | reverse complement strand
CAGCCGGCAGGGAATGAGTCTTGTCAATAAATACTGTGATGCTTGCAGGATCGATCAGTTCATTCGGAAGGGGTGTGGGTTCCACTGTTTCTTCAGGCTGAACATCTTCATCGATTGTTCCGGCAGAGGAATCTGCGGAAGGAACAGGATCCGGTCTGTTTCTGAGCCAGATACCGGCAACGAACAGTACTGTTAATATAATAAGAAGAATCCTTACGATTTTGATTGGAGACATGTCGGAAAGCCGGGATGTCTTTATTTTTATTTCAGAAGAATCATCCTTTATTTCAGGGACTGTTTCATTCTTCTGTGTGCTTTCTAAGTTTTCTTTGTTTTCACTCATATCAATTTACCTTTGATTATCATATCATAAACAAAAATAATGTGATTACCATGGGAAATCTTGATAATCGGTTATAATGAATACTTGAATCACGGGAGGTAAATGCCATGCTGTTTCAGATATTAATGTATGTACTGATGATTTATATGATATACCGTATGCTTTCAACAACCAAAACCGTTAACCGCAGAAGAAGCGTGATCAGCGTTATACAGAAGATTGAAAACAGGGATGAATTCATGCAGGCGGCAGATGATTTGATCGCAACTGCTAACAATCCCGGTATTGAAGCAAAGACCAGAGTCATCAGAATCTGGGGTGAAATCTTTCATAAGGAATTTGACAATATCGAAAAAGAACTGGAAGAACTTAATCTTGATCCGCTGTTCATCGACCGCAAAGGCGTCATAACCATTGAAGCAGATGAGGATACATTCTTCTATTTCCTGCTTGCGATTCCGAATATGCTCTATGGAAACGATCAGAATGAACTTCGTCTGAAGTTTGAAGAAAAGGCAAAGCTTTATGAAAGCAAGCTGGAAGGTCAGCTGATCAAGGCAGTTGCGGATAACTGCAATCTTTACTATGACGGAAAAGATGATCTCGGCGAAGCATTCTTCAAAAATGTTGATGAAGGCGAATATCCCGGATTCCGCTATTCCAAGCAGATGATCGGAATTTATAAGAATATCTGTGATACCATGCTGTGCAGAATTCTTGCGGACAGGGGAGAAGAAAACGAATCCTATACGATGTATACAAAAGAATTCGCAAAGACCGGTGTCGGAAACAGATTCATCAGAATGCTGAAACTGGATATCAAGCCTGATGAAGAAGAAACAGAAGATGCTGAGGTGACTGAAGAAGCAGATGCAGCGGAAGAAGCTGAAGTAATTGAAGCAGCTGAGGAAACTGCAGAAACAGAAGCTTCAGAAGAAAACACAGCAGAAGAAACAACAGAAACAGATACAGAAACAAATAAGGAAGAACATGAATGAAACTGATTGTTGGACTCGGTAATCCGGGAAAAGAATATCAGAATACACGGCATAACAGCGGTTTTATGGCAATCGATCTGCTTGCGGACCGTCTGGGAGTTTCCATTACAACAAACAAATGGAACGCATTGACTGCGCAGACAAGAATTGAAGGGGAACCTGTCATTCTGATGAAGCCCCTGACATATATGAATGAATCTGGAAGCGCGGTCAGCCAGGCTGTCAGCTACTATAAACTCGAACCGGAAGATATTCTGATTATCCATGATGATATGGATCTGCCTGTCGGATCGCTCAGAATCCGTAAAAAAGGATCTGCCGGCGGACAGAAGGGAATGAAATCCATTATCAGCTGCCTCAAAACAGACGCGATCGCACGGATCCGTGTCGGAGTGGGCCACAGCAGAAGGGGAGATCATGAGATCGTTCCCGACTGGGTTCTTTCCCCGATCGCAAAAGCGGACCAGGAAGTTTTTCAGACCGCTTTAAAAGGAGCGGCTGATGCATCCTATGCATGGGTGAATGAAGATATGGATAAAGTCATGTCTTTATATAACATCAAAGTGAAAGAAGAGAAAAAAGAAAGCAACGAATGAGTATTTCTGAAAACCGACAGCAGATGCCGCAGTGGCTGAAGGAGGAAATGAAGGACAATCCCGCAGTCAGGGCATTGGTCAAAGGAAAGAATATCCCGCTGACTTCACTGATTCAGGAAGCACTTGTCATTTCTTCTTCTTATTTAGAAAAGCCCAGAGGCATTCTGGTAGTAAAGCAGAACCTTTATCACGCACAGCGTCTTTATGAAAGAGTGTCCGCACTCCTGAATGAAAACGAATGTGCGCTTTTTGGCGCGGACGAGTCTCTGCGTGTGGAAGCGATCGCTTCTTCTCCTGAAATGACCGCAATCAAGGTGGAAACACTTGCCGGTCTTCTGGAAAATCCCGACCAGGTTGTCATTACATGCCCGTCCGGTTTATTAAGACAGCTGCCGTTCCCGGAAGATTTCCGCGATGGATGCATTACCTTAAAGCCGGGCATGGAAATGAATATGAATGAGCTGAAAAGAAAGCTCACAGCAGGGGGATATCAGCAGACGGCGCACATCGATCAGCCTTTATGCTTTGCGGCAAGAGGCGGCATTATCGATGTTTTCTCCATCAATTATGAAAATCCGGTCCGTATTGAATTCTTTGATACGGAAATCGAATCAATCCGCTTCTTTGACGCTTCCACGCAGAAGACGGTTTCCAGTACGGATGAAGTGAGGATTGTGCCGGCATCGGATGTGATTTTCACCGATGAGCAGATCAGCACGATCATTGCCGAAGCAAAGCGGCTCAGTGAGAAAAATCATATGATGCCTTCCCAGGTGGAATCCGATCTCTGGGCAATGCAGCAGCATATCTTTGAAAGAAGCCAGTATCCCTATATGTCGCTGCTGGAAAAGACAGCAGGAATCTGGGATTACATGGATCATCCTGATCTGATCTGGTCGGATGAGGAACTGATCAGGGAATCCGCAAAAAGACTGAATGAGGAAAGTATTTCCTATATTCAGGAAATGGTGCAGGAAGGAAAGATGCTTTCCAAATATGCCATCTATCATGACATTTCCCGCATCGCGCAGGGTTCAAAGAAAATCAAAGCGGATCCTTTTGAAAACAACACAGCCGGGATTGAAGAGCTCCATCTTCCCAATGAACCGGTTGAGGCAAGACTGCGGATTATCAATGACGGATCAAAATCCGTACTGGCTCTTGGTGAAAAGGAACTCGCAAGAACTACTGAATTATGCAATGAATATAACATTCCGTATACCATCCTGGCGGAAGACGGTCAGATTCAGAACGGAATCAATCTGTTCCTGTATGAACTTCCGCAGGGTTTCCGGCTGAATGATGCTGAAATCAATGTCTATTCGGCTTCCGAACTTTTTGAAATCCATCACCGCAGAGGAAGATATGAAAACAAATTCCGCAGCGCGGAAGTGATTCACAATTACGATGAATTGGAACCGGGAGACTATATTGTCCATGCGCAGTACGGCGTCGGCCAGTATCTCGGAATTGAGACAAGGGAAATCCGCGAAGTCAAAAGGGATTTCCTGAAAATTGTTTACCGCGGGAATGCGGAGCTTCTGGTTCCGCTGGAACAGTTTCGTCTTGTCCGCAAATTCATTTCCAGAGAAGGGGTAGTACCGAGATTAAATAAACTCGGTACCAATGAATGGGAGAAAACAAGGAAGAGACTGCAGGAGAATGTTGAAAACATTGCCGAACGGCTTCTTTCCCTCTATGCCAACCGTGAACAGCATATCGGATATGCTTTTTCAAAGGATACGGAAGAAACCGTCAAATTTGAAAATGCTTTTCTCCATGAACTGACACCCGACCAGCAGGCTGCGGTTGATGATGTCAAAAAAGATATGGAAAGCGACAAGCCGATGGACCGTCTGGTATGCGGAGACGTCGGTTTCGGTAAAACGGAAATCGCGGTCCGCGCGTCTTTTAAAGCAGTCGCGGATCATAAGCAGGTTGCCGTATTATGTCCGACAACCATTCTTTCCCAGCAGCACTACCGAACATTCATGGGCCGCTACCGTGACTTCCCGGCGGAAATCCGTGTTCTGAACAGGTTTGTCACGCCTGCCGAACAGAGAAAGACACTGGAGGATCTGAAGGAAGGAAAGGTGGATATCGTCATCGGAACACACCGCATTCTTTCCAAAGATGTGAAATTCAAGGATCTCGGACTTCTTGTCATTGATGAGGAACAGAGATTCGGTGTCGAGCATAAGGAAAAGATTAAAGAAATGAAGAACGGAATTGATGTACTCGCACTCAGCGCCACCCCGATTCCAAGAACTCTTCAGATGTCTTTGATCGGAATCCGTTCGCTTTCGCAGCTGGAAACACCGCCGATGAACCGCTACAGCGTGCAGACCTATGTCGTTGAAAAGAATCAGAATCTGGTTCAGGAAGCGATTGAAAAGGAACTGGCAAGAGACGGACAGGTTTTCTATCTCTACAACGATATTGACAAGATGTACAATGTTGCCCGCACACTGCGCCATATGATGCCGCACGCAAGAATCGGCATTGTGCATGGACAGATGGACAGAAATGATATTGAAGACGCAATGATGCGCTTCTCGAATCATGAAATTGATGTCATGGTATGCACAACGATTGTGGAAAACGGAATTGATATTCCCAATGTCAATACGATCCTGATCGAAAACGCACAGGACTTCGGTCTTGCCCAGATTTATCAGATCAAAGGAAGAGTCGGCAGAAGCGACAGGATTGCGTATGCCTATCTTCTTGTACCGCCGAGAAAACAGCTTTCCGAAGTCGCATCCAAGCGTCTGCAGGCGGTCAAGGAATTCGCAAGACTCGGTTCCGGCTATAAAATCGCGATGCGCGATCTGACGATCCGCGGAGCAGGGGACCTGCTCGGTCCGGATCAGTCCGGATTTATCGATACCGTCGGTATTGATATGTACATCGATATGCTTGAATCGGCAATTGAAGCCAAGAAGAGCGGAAAGCCTGTTGAAGAGCCGAAGATCGAAACCAAGGCCAATGTGAATAAAACAAGCTACATCCCGGCTTCCTTTACATCCAATGATTTTGATAAGCTGGATATGTACCAGAAGATCGATATGATTTCTTCGGAAGAAGAACTGGAATCCTATAAGAACGATGTCATTGACCAGTACGGACGTCTTCCCAAGGAAGTTGACGCTCTGTTCTTAAAGAAGGAACTGGATCTCAGACTCCAGCTGCCGTATGTGCAGAGCTACCGTGAAATCAAAGGCATGACGGAAATCACATTCTCTCCGCTTTTTTCACAGAATGTGGACGGTGTGCGCCTGTTTGAAGGATTCACGAAAATATCGAAGGATATTACAATCCGCTACCGCGGAGGAACAATCATCGCGGATATTCCGCAGTCCAGAAACAGCCTGAAGATTGCCATCGAGGTAATTGAAACGGCAGGAAAGGCGAGAAAGAATGAGAATCGATAAATTTCTGAAAGTATCCAGAATTTTAAAAAGAAGAACGGTTTCCAAGGAACTGGCGCTGAATGAAAGAATTGAAATCAACGGAAGGGTGGTAAAGCCTTCCCATGAAGTCAATCCGGGGGATATTGTCGGCATCACATTCGGCAACAGAAAGCTGGAAGTCCGTGTGCTTTCTGTTCAGGAAGTCAAAAGAAAACAGGAAGCTGCAGATCTTTATGAGATTGTTTCTGAAACAAGAATCGAAGATCCTGTATCTTAATAGAAAATTCATCAATTTAACACACACGCTGATATATAATAGAAACTGTTCAAGGAGCAGAAAATGACACAGACACAGACCGTTAAGAAAAAAGTAAAAAAGAAGAAAAAGAGCCGCCGTCTGACACCGCTGACCAAGCTGGTATGCATTGCACTGATCGTTATTTCCTGCGGACTTCTGTATTCTGTCGGAAAAGAAGTCATGACAACGATTGAACTCCGCAGACAGCTTGCGGAAGTACAGGAAAAACTTGAAATGGTTCAGCAGGAAAATGAGCGGCTGAACAGCGAAAAGGAAAAACTGCAGGATCCGGATTACGTACAGAGCTACGCAAGAGGAAACTACATGCTGTCAAAGGACGGGGAACAGATCTTCTATCTCCCTGAAAGCAACAGCAGCGGAAACTGATCCGGTTACAGAACATGCGGAAACATGCCGCATGTTTTCTTTTTGTATGAATCATAAGAATCGATCATGTATGCAGGAAATTTGTATATAGATGGTTAGCGGAATGCAACAAATGAGAGTGAATTGTGATATATTATCAATATAAAAACAAAGGAGATTATTTTATCATGGGAAAACCAGTAGTATTGGTCGTGATGGACGGTGTCGGCTGGACTGAAAAAGACATGGGCAATGCCGTTCTTCATGCTTACAAGCCTCAGATTGAAGAATTAATGACAAAGTGGCCGCACACAACCATCAAGGCTCACGGAACAGCGGTAGGACTTCCTTCCGACGGTGACATGGGCAACTCCGAAGTAGGACATAACGCTCTTGGCTGCGGTCAGGTATATTCGCAGGGTGCCAAGCTTGTCAATGAATCCATCGAAAGCGGAACAATCTATGAATCCGCCGCATGGAGAGAAGCAGTTGCTTACGCAAAGGAACATGACGGAAAGATGCATTTCCTCGGACTGCTCTCCGACGGTAATGTTCATTCCAACATTTCCCATCTGATCGCAATGCTCAGACAGTGCAAGGTTGAAGGTCTCAAGGAAGTCAGAGTCCATGTTCTTCTTGACGGACGTGACGTACCGGAAGGATCCGCTCCGAAGTATGTCGATGAACTCGAAGCAGTCATGGCTGAACTCAACGATGACACATTCAACAGCCGTATCGCTTCCGGCGGCGGCCGTATGGTCATCACAATGGACCGTTATGAAGCTGACTGGTCCATGGTTGAAAGAGGCTGGCACATTCATGTAATGGGCGACGGAAGAAAGTTCCCGTCCGCAAAAGAAGCGATCGAAGCTCTCTATGCGGAAAGCCAGGGTACAGACCAGTTCCTGCCGGGCTTCGTAGTCGCTGACGGAGATACACCTGTCGGAACAATCGACGACGGCGATTCTGTCATTCTCTTCAACTTCAGAGGCGACCGTGCAGTTGAAATTTCCAAGGCATTTGACTACATGGACAAGGGATTCGATTCCTTCGACCTGGTCAAGAAGCCGAAAGTTTACTATGCAGGCATGCTGCAGTACGATGGAGACCTCAAGCTTCCTGAGCACTTCCTCGTTGAACCGCCGCATATTGAACACACACTGTCTGAATTCCTGGTAAACAAGGGTGTCAGAAGCTATGCATGTTCCGAAACACAGAAGTACGGCCATGTAACATATTTCTGGAACGGAAACAGATCCGAAAAGTTCTCAGATGAACTCGAGACATGGGAAGAAATTCCTTCCGATATCATTCCGTTCGAACTGAAGCCGTGGATGAAGGCTACTGAGATCACAGACAAGATGGTCGAAGCAATTGAATCCGGCAAGTATCAGTTCCTGCGCTGCAACTATCCGAACGGCGACATGGTCGGCCATACAGGAAACTATGAAGCAACTCTGATCGGCGTTGAGTCCGTAGACCTGATGCTGAAGAGAATCATGGACGCATGCAAGAAGATGGACTATGCCCTGATCGTTACTGCTGACCACGGCAACTCCGACCAGATGTATGACAAGGGATTCAATGAAGACGGCACACCGAAGCCGAAGACAAGCCACACACTCGCTGTTGTTCCGTTCGCTGTTTATAACGGACCGGAAGGCACAGAAGTGAAGGAAGGCGATGGTTTCGGACTGGCAAACGTAGCTGCTACAGTTGTCAAGCTGTTAGGCTATGAACCGGATCCCAACTGGCTCGAATCCATCATTAAGTAATGATCTGATTAAATTGCTTTTGAGAAACCGCGTTGAAAAATACGCGGTTTTTCTGCTGTGTCATGCGTCTGATTTTACAAATACTGAAAAAAGATGAAATACAGGCTCTGTTTTGTATATTGCCATAACAAAACATTTGATATTTATTATGAAACATGATTGGTTCAGAGAAACAAACACCATTATGATAATGATAAATATAAATGAAAGAAGAAACCTTTATATGCTTAATTCATTTCATATCTGAATTAATATGCGGTGAACAAACCCGCTGGGAAGGAGTGTGGATATGCTGGATACAAAACTATATACGTTACTGAAAGTCGCGGAGTACCGCAACTATACGCAGGCTGCCAAAGCACTGAATCTGACACAGCCGGCTGTCTCCCAGCATATTCATGCGCTTGAGAATGATCTGGGAGTCAAACTGTTTGAACGTGTCGGCAACCGTCTTGTCCTGACAAAAGCAGGGGAAAGATCCGTATCTGCCGCAAAGGCAATTTCCTCTCTTTTCAACAGTCTGAAATATGATCTTTCGGAAGGAAACAGAGGTATCAGGGAACTGAATATCGGGATTACACATACTGCTGAAAGCAATGCGATCTCTGAAGCATTGGCCAAATATGTTTCCGAGAATCCGAAATTCAAAATCAAGATGATCACTGATACACAGCAGAATCTGAGAAAAAAGCTGAAGAATTATGAACTGGATATGGCAATTGCGGACGGATCTGTCGCTGATCCGGAACTGGAGAGCCAGCTTCTGGACACAGACCGACTTGTGCTGGTTGTGGATCCTGATCACCGTCTTGCAAAGAAGAGTTCTGTCTCCCTGGAGGATATCCGTCATGAAAAACTCATTCTCCGTCTGCCTAACTCCGCAACACGGAATATGTTTATTTCCGCAATTCAGAGCCTGGATATCAATGTCGAAGCATTTAACATCATCCTTGAAGTGGAGAATGTCGCGACCATCAAGGATCTGATCATGCAGAGATACGGTGTATCTGTACTTGCGGAAAGCGCATGCATGGATGAAATTATGAAAAAGAAGCTTGTGTCACTGCCGATTGACAAGCTGGATATGAAGAGAGAAGTCAATATTCTTTATACCCAGGGATTCCAGTACCCGCAGTTCAGAGAGGAAATCATCCGGATCTACCGCACACTGAAATGAAAAAAGTCGAATTCATGAATCCAAAATGGTATCATGTAGCATATACGCGTGACGGAGGGACTCATGAACCGACTGAAAAAGATCTTTGCGGCTGTAATGGCAGTGATCATGCTGAGCAGCTGTTCAGGCAAATATGATTATTCATTTCTGACAACAGGTGCCAACAGCATGTCTACCATAACGATTTCCGGAGGCATTCTGGAAGAGCCGTATAATCTCGGAGGAAACGGAATCAATGAATTCTGTGCAGCGATGAATATGATCACCGAACTGGTTGTGGCAGATCCAAGTGAGATTCCGGAAGATACCGGATATGAACTGCTGGTCTATACAAAGACAGGGCATACAACCATGCATATTGCGCCGCCTTATATCTCTGTAGGAGATAACTGGTACAGAATTGATGATCAGGCAAGCCTCAATTATCTCGATGTCATGGTCAAGGTAATCGAGCGCGGCAATTATTATGATTTATCAGGAGAAGATTCGGATTAGTTCCGGATCTTTTTTTGATCAATTCTTTAATTATAACTTTCCCAACCAGTAAGACTATATAAAAGCCTATAGTTTTCACT
>CAMVGT010000081.1 GCA_947167125.1 uncultured Erysipelotrichaceae bacterium | reverse complement strand
CCGGTATTTCCCGTTTCCTTTTTTGCGGTTACCGTATAACGGATCGCGTCCGCAGTCAATCACCCGCCTAAGTTCCGGCGGACTATAGGCGAGGCTTGTAAGCAGGAAAGAATTACATTCAATTCAAATGAAATCCGGACCCGCGTCCGGATTTTATATTGACGCATGATTTTCCATATTCAGTATCTGTAAACGGCATATCCTGCGGTACAATAAAAGAGAATATCAACCGCATTACTGTCGGAGGTCTGCATCATGGATTCAAAAGAAAATGATAATTTTACTTCGTATGTGAAGGAGCTCTGTCCGGAAACATTCATCTTCCCGGTGATTCTCTTCGCTTTTTTTCTGCTGTTTGCCTCATCAATGGGACTGGCGAATATGATCAACACGATGATGAATACCGCTTACAGGCTTCTGATCGACACAGTTCTTTATATTACTGCCGTCTGTGTCATCATGGGCGCCGTTTCCTCATTGCTTTCGGAATTCGGCTTTGTCTCGCTTGCCAATTATCTTCTGCAGCCTTTGATGAAGCCGGTATTCGGTCTTCCCGGGGCTGCCGCTCTCGGCGTGGTCACAACCTTTCTTTCCGATAATCCGGCAATTCTGGCTTTGACCGAAGACAGACGTTTCCGCCACTGTTTCAGAAAATATCAGTTCCCGGCATTGACCAACCTTGGCACTTCATTCGGCATGGGACTGATTGTATGTACCTATATGTATTCGCTGTCTCCGGTGATGAAGCAGTCGCTTGGATCAGCAGTCATGGTGGGACTGCTTGGGGCAATCGTTGGCAGTATTGTCAGCACACGGATCATGCTGGGATTTACCAGAAGCTATTTCAAGGATGAAGCCGACATTCTTTATGACAAAGAAGAAGGCGGCAGTATTCCTGAAGGCATGCGTCCGATCCGCAGCGGCGGCATCGGCAGCCGCATCATCGCGGCAGTGCTCGATGGCGGCAAGAGCGGCGTGAAAATGGGCGTTTCCATTGTGCCGGGCGTATTGATCATCTGTACAGTTGTCATGATGTTGATCAACGGTCCTTCCGAATCCGGTCTCTATACCGGAGCAGCCTATGAAGGCATCCGGCTGCTGCCGAAAATTGCGGATCATATGGATTTCATTCTCAAACCGTTATTCGGCTTTTCTTCACCGGAAGCGATCGGCGTTCCTGTCACCGCTTTAGGTGCTGCCGGAGCGGCATTGAGTCTGACCGCGTCACTTGCCGGAAAAGGAATGCTGGAAGCAGGGGACATCGCCGTTTTTACTGCCATGTGCATGTGCTGGAGCGGCTATCTCAGCACCCACGCCTCCATGATGGATTCCCTGAACTGCAAACCGCTGATCGGAAAAGCGATTCTCAGCCATACAGTCGGCGGCGTATGCGCAGGGGTTGCGGCCCACTGGATCTTTGTCCTGCTGCAGATGATCTGAACATTTTATTCAAATACAAATTGAAAACCGGTCTGTCACGCACACAGACCGGTTTTGAACCTGATGGGAGTCAAGGATTACATTTTCTTTTTCATCGCGGCAGCGACATGTTCCACATTGGTTCCGATGATCACCTGAACACTGTTCGCCCCGGTTTTAATCACGCCTTTGGAACCTGCTTTTTTCAATAATGCTTCATCGATCAGGGAAGCGTCTTTTACTTCCAGTCTCAGACGCGTCACGCAATTATCCAGTGTGACGATATTTTCTCTTCCGCCGATTCCTGCAAAGATCGCGTCAATGTCATAGCCGGATACGGCTGTATCCGCATTTCCTGTTTCCGCTGCAGCTTCTTCCTCTTCTCTGCCAGGTGTTTTCAGATCCATCGTCTTGATCATAAACCTGAAGACAATATAGAAAACCGCAAATGCCGCTAAGCCAAGCGGAATAATCATCCATGTCTTTGCGGCTGCCGGAAGGGAGGAAGAAAAGAAGAGATCGGTGACACCGGCTGAGAAGGCAAAGCCTGCTCGGAATCCGCTGTAAGCTGTGATCACAGTAAAGATTCCGTACAGCAGTGAATATGCTGCATAAAGAACCGGTGCCGCAAACATGAAGGAGAATTCAAACGGCTCCGTAACGCCGCATACAAATGCGCATAAGGCACCGGAAAGAAGAATGCCGATGGCGGCTTTGCGTCTGTCTTTCTTTGCGCTCTGCACCATCGCAAGGGCGGCACCCGGCACACCGAACATCATGCAGGGGAAGAAGCCCGACATATAAACGCCCAATGACCATGATACATCGGCCGATGTATGACCGGCCCAGAAGTGGCTGAGATCGCCAAGCCCCACGGTATCAAACCAGAATACATTGTTCAGTGCATGATGCAGACCGAACGGAATCAGCAGACGGTTCAGGAATGCATAGATGCCGGCACCGATATAGCCCATCGAAGAGATCTTTTCGCCTAAGAAAATCAGACCGCCGAAGAGAACAGGCCATACCGCAAGCAGAACTGCGGAAAGAATGACCGAAGCAACGCCGGCAATGATGACCGTGCTTCTTTTTCCGGAAAAGAAGGCCAGCCAGTCAGGCAGCTTTGTGTTCTTGAAGCGGTTGTAGCAGAAGGCACCGATCAGACCGGAAAGAATACCGATAAACGGATTTTCGATTTTGGCAAATGCCAGAGAAGCGTTTTCCGATAAGCCCGGCATGATGGCTGCGACATTATCCGCGTTGAGCAGTGTTGTGATCAGCAGCCAGGAAACAAGTGAAGCCAGACCGGCTGTGCCGTCTCTTTCTTCCGCCATTCCGACGCCGACTCCGATCGCAAACAGAAGGGCAATGTGATCGATTAACGCACCGCCTGCCTTGACCAGATACAGCCCAATCAAAGGGATGAGGCCGCTGATCTCTCCGCCCTGCATCGAAGCAGGACATAAGAGATAGCCGATTCCCATTAACAGTCCGCATAAAGGCATGACGGCAACCGGCAGCATAATCGCTCTGCCGAGTTTCTGCAGAAATTTCATGATATTTATAACCTCCGGATTATTCCTTATTCAAACCATACTTCCGCATTGAAAAGGATGTCAATAACAGAAAAGGGAAAAGGGCAGCCGGTGCCTGCCCGCCGGCTGACCTTTTCATAAAAGAGGAGGAGCTATTCGACAATTCCGGTCTTTGCGAGCTCACGGTACCAATACGCGCTCTTTTTGGGATAACGCTTCTGGGTATCGAAGTCGACATAAAACAGACCGTAGCGTTTTTCATAGCCGTTGGACCAGGAGAAAACATCCATTAACGACCAGAGGAAATAGCCTTTGACATTCGCTCCGTCACGGATGGCATCGCATAATACGGAAAGATGTTTCTGAATATAATCGATCCGGGCATCATCATTGACCGTACCGTTTTCAAATACATCTTTGTCGCCAAGTCCGTTTTCGGTGATGTAAATCTTTTTGTAATTGGGATAATCATGCATGACGCGCATGATCTGATCATAGAGACCTTTCGGCCAGATCATCCAGTCCCAGTCGGTTCTCGGCACATCGACATCAAACACCCGTTCGCCCACACCTTTGATGCGGTAGACGGATCCGCCTTTGGCGCCGGAAGCGTTATGGGTGATCTTTGTTTCGCCGTCATACGCTTTCATCCAGTCAGACATGTAATAGTTGATGCCAAGGAAATCATTCAGATTTTTCGCCGCGCCGAGTACTGCAAAGTCCTCTTCACGAAGATCCAGGGTTCCGCCGTTTGCGGCAAGGATTTCATTGACGCCGTTCATTGTATGATCTGAATATCTGCCAAGATATGTGGCATCGAGGATAAAGCGATTATGGATGATATCTTCGAGATCCGCAGCCCTGACATCATCAGGGTTCTCCGGATCATAGGGATATTTGGTCGGAAGTGCATGCACGACACCGATCTCACCATGATACCCGCCTGCCTTATAGGCAAGCACCGCCCGGGCATGGGCAGTCATCATGTTGTGATGGGACTGGAAGACTTTGGCAAGATCATAATGAATGCCGGGAGGGAACTTTCCTGTCAGATACTGGCCGTCCCCGATCGGACCGATCTCATTGAATGTCGTCCAGTAACGCACTTCCGGAAATTCCTTAAAGCAGAATTCTGCATATAAGACAAACGCGTCAATCGTATCCCGGTTCAGAAAATCACCGGCCGCATGCAGGGCAAGGGGTGTATCGAAATGGTGCAGGGTGACAAACGGCTCGACATGCCGCTTCCTGCATTCCGCAAACAGCCGGTGATAGAAATCAACGCCTTTGGGATTGACGGTTCCGGTTCCGGCCGGAAAGATTCTGGACCAGGCGATTGAAATACGGATTCCGTTGATTCCGAATTCTTCGCAGTTTTTCAGATCTTCCGGATATTTATGATAGAAATCGCTGGCCGGCTCTGCCGTATACCAGTAATTGTCCTTGAGATACTGATCCCAGGCGACCGGTCCCTTGCCGTCGGTATTGACAGCGCCTTCTGCCTGATAGGCAGCAGTGGCGCCGCCGTAGATGAAACCTTCAGGAAGCTTTTTGATCATGCATCGGCCTCCTTTGCCATCTCGCTTCTGACAAAGTCAAGCGCACCCTGGCCATCCCTTGTCAGACGGATATACTGGGCGCCTTCGGTTTTGGCAAGACGTATTCCGAGCTTATCGGTTTCCGCCTTCATATCCTGATAGTTGGAAGCGACCTGCGGCGCTAAGATGACAAGCTGATACTGGGGCAGGATTTCCCGGTGGGCACCATAGCTGCCGGCTGCCGCCTTGACCGGTTCATGATATTCAGCCGCCGCTTTGTTTAACGCATTGGCAAGCAGGCCGCTGGTGCCGCCTCCTGCGCATAATACAAGTACATTGACCTGTTCCGTGATTTCCTTCACGCCGGATTTTTCCAGGATCGCGTCCGCTTTTGCGGTATTGAAACTGGCCGCGACTTTTTCCTTTAAGGAAGAATCGGCTTTTCCGCTTCTTTCTTCTTCAAGAATCTGTTCGTCATAGACTTTGACAAACGGATAATAGATCAGCACATCCACTACGATCAGCAGGATTGCCAGCACGAAGGAGAGAAACTGGAAATTGGTTCCGAGAATCAGTCCCAGCGGTGCCGGCGTGGTCCATGGCAGATTGGCGGTAAAGCTGTTCATGCCGAATACATCAATGAAGAATTTGAAGATCCAGACATTGACGATCGGCGCAAAGATAAACGGAATGAAGAAGATTGGATTGAGCACAATCGGAGCACCGAAGAGAATCGGTTCATTGACGCCGAAGAAAGTAGGGACAGCCGAAGCTCTTCCGATTGCCCGGTTGCGCTTGGATTTTGTCAGCCACATGAACATGAACGGCACAACCAGGGTGGCGCCGGTTCCGCCCATTGTGACAATGAACATCTGTGTTCCCGATGTCAGTACTTTATCCGCATGCATGCCGGCCTGCAGCAGCTGCAGATTGGTTTCGACATTGGCATAGGTGATCGCGGCGATTGCCGGCTCAACGATCGAAGGACCGTGGATACCGACAAACCAGAAGAAGGCGTAGGCACCGAAGATGATTGTGATGCCAAGATACCCGTCCGCCGCTCTGAACAGCGGCGCCAGTAATGTTCCGATCGATTCTGCCATATTGACGCCCATGATCGAATGAACCGCAAGCTCGGCAAGATAGAGAATCAGGATCGAAAGGGTGAAGGGGATCAGGTCCTTGAAAACCTGGGAGATGTTCGGAGGAACTTCATCCGGCATCTTGATGGAAACATTGTTGCGGACGCATACCTTGTAGACATTGACGGTCACAAAGGCTGCGATAAATGCCGTCAGCAGTCCCTTGGTTCCCATAAAGCCGGTCAGGAATCCGCCGCCTTCCGCAGGTTCAGCGGCCATGATGATAAAGCCGATGATCGCCGCCAGCATGGTCGAAAGATAATTGATCTGATTGGTGCTTTCCATACTGCGGTTGATCGAATCGGTCAATGCCTTGGCGGTTGTGCCTGCCACAAAAAGACCGAGGATTCCCATGGAATAGTTGTATGGGGTCATCAGGATCTTTTCCATTTCAGGACTCCAGCGGAAACCGAAGGCGTTTGGTACATAGGCGATCAGAATGAAGATACTGGAAAACAGAATCACCGGCATGCCGGCAATAAATCCATCCCGGATCGCTCTGAGATAAATATTGCGTGAGATTTTTTCAAAGAAAGGCTTTCCTTTCTCAATCCAGCTGATCAGTGCGTTCATGGCTGACTCCTTTTATAAAGTTCAATCAGGTGCTTCATCAGATCCTGCAGAAGGATTGCGGTCATCAGATGATCCTGGCCATGCATCATGGTGATGGAATAGGCGATATCTTCACCTGTCGCTTCTTTCTGCAGCAGGGATGTCTGTGCCTTATGAGCGTCATTGAGGCAGACTTCCGCCTCTTTGATCAGCTCTTCGGCACGGGTATATTCACCGCTCTGCGCCGCTTTCAGTGCATCAAGCATCTTCGAGCGGGCATCGCCGGAATAGGCTACGATTTCAAAACCGAGCAATGTCACGTCTTCTCTGTTCATACTGTTCTCCTATTGTTTCCTGACAGCTTTCTCACTCCAGGGAACTGCTGTTCTTTCTAAAACTTCATTCAGGGTCTGAATATTGTTTCTGCCTTCATTTCTTAACCATTCACGGGCTGCTTCACTGCCTTCCTTCATGAAGGGCTCAATACTGCCGGCCCATGTCGCACGCCCGCAGAGCACGCCGCTGAATTCTGCGCCTGCTTCTTTTGCGAATTCCAGTGTGCGGCAGAATAAATCAGCGCTGACACCGGCGGAAAGATAGATATAGGGAAGGCCGGCCGCCTCTTCCTGAAGAGCGAACCATTCTCTGGCTTCCTCAGCTGTATAAAGGATTTCGCTGCCGCCGAAACCTTCGACATAATTCATATTGAGAGGAACTTCCACCTTGAGCACATCAATGCCAAACCGCGGCGCGCTGAAGACCTTCATTGCTTCAATCACCTTATGCGGCTTGAGCCTTGCGTATTCAACGGATGCTGTATCTGTGACCTTTTCATCATAGGAAAGGATTTCCAGAAAGAAGGGGATATCTTCCCCGGCGCATTCCGCACCGACCCGTTCGATATAGGCCTGCTTTTTCTGATTGGTTTCCTCATTTCCATAGGCGTCATAATAAAGCAGGAATTTCACCGCATCTGCGCCATATTTCTTCAGGCGGCGCACGGACCATGTATCAAGGCAATCCGGCAGACGTTCATTGGATGAAACATCATATCCGGTCTTTTCATAAGCCAGAAGAAGACCGGTATCCTTCGCAAGATGCCGGGAAGCGGGAAGGCCGTACTCGGGATCGAGAAGGATCGAAGAAGCATAGGGCGTCAGTTCTTCGGCAACGATGGTTTTGATTTCAGCCATCTTTTCTGCAGAAGGAACTTCATCGCTGTATCTGCCCATCAGCTTTTTCAGTGCGCCGCGCTGATCAAAGGCAAGAGCGGAGATAATGCCGTCCTGATTGCTGAGACGGTCCATATATTTCTTTTTCTGTTCTGTCATTTTCATGTTGTTATACCTTTGTCACAATGATCTGCCGGTACAGACTGTCATAATGATCCAGATTGACCGTACCGGTTTCCTTTTCCTGCGCATTCAACATGCCCAGGGTATTTGCATGTTTCAGAAGTTCTTCATCATTCATTCCCTTCACAATCCCGGCAGCGATTCCGGCAACCGTCGCATCGCCTGAGCCGACCGGGCTGATCACGGAAATCTTTGGGATTTTTACGGTATAGAATGTGTCATGATGCTTTGCAAAGCAGCCATCCGCGCCAAGCGATACAACAATCCAGGCAATCCCGTCAAAGATCTTTTCAGAGAGTGCTTCTTTTAAACATTCAGGATCCTTTGAAATTTCTCTGTTCAGAAGATCCTGCAGTTCATGGATATTCGGCTTGACTGCGTCCGGTTTGTATTCTGATTTCAGTGCCTTGAGAAACGGGGCACCCGAACAGTCGAGAATCACCGGTACGCTGTATTTCTTTGCGATTTCAGTCAGACATGCATAGCAGTCATCTTCAATCCCGCGGGGAGGTGTGCCGGAGAAGACAGCTGCGGCGCATCGCTGAACAAGCATCTGAAAATGATCGATGAATCCGGCATATTCCTCCTGGGAAACAGCCGGACCTGCTTCCAGGATCTCGGTCTGCTTTCCTTCATGCAGGATGGCAATGCAGTTGCGGGTATCGCCTTTGATCTCATAGAAATCCGACAAAACCCCTGCATGATCCAGCTGCTCTTTGAGAAATTCGCCGTTTTTACCGCCGGTTAATCCGGTCGCCAGAACTTTGTTTCCGGTCTTTTTGAGAATCCGGGTCACATTGAGTCCTTTTCCGCCGGCAGTTTTATGGATTTCCTTCACACGGTTGACCTGATCCGGGACAAACGAGTCCATGATGTAGGCAATATCGATGGAAGGATTCATGGTGACTGTCAGAATCATTGATATTCTCCCTGATCCCATTTCCTTAAAAACGGATCGAAGAAATCCGGCCGATCCTGCCCATCCGCCGCTGTATCAAGCGCATGGATCTTTTCAATCAGCTTCCGGTTTTCTTCTGTATCTTTGTATTCAGCCTTCAGGAAGGCATCGATGATGTCATTCATCAGGAATGTTCCGGTGATCTTTCCGCCGAATCCGATGACATTGGCATCCAGCACTTCTCTTGCATAAAGGGCGGAAGTCATATCCCGCACCAGCGCGCAGCGGATGCCGGGTACTTTGTTTACCGCATTGCAGATACCGACGCCGGTACCGCAGATGCAGATACCAAAATCCGCTTTTCCGCCTGCGACAGCTTCACCGACCGCTTTTCCAAAGATCGGATAGTGGGTGCGGAAATTGTCATAGGTGCCGCAGTCGATGACTTCATGGCCTGCAGCTTTGAGATGATCGCATACCGCGATCTTTTCATAGGTGACGATATGGTCGCATCCGATGGCAATCTTCATACACGGTCCTCCAGCGGTTTACCCATCGCATTCAGCATGTCCACCCGGATCTGATGCCGGGCGCCGGCATAGGAGCCTTCCGCAAATCCATGCACGATGTTTTTCGCAAGCTCTTCGCCGGTGATCTTCGCGCCGATTGTCAGAATCCTTGCATTATTATGGGATCTGGTCATATAAGCAGTTCTTTCGTCGGAAACTTCCGCCGCAACCACGCCTTTCATGCGGCATGCCGTCATGAATGATCCGGCGCCATAGCCGTCAATGATGATGCCGAAACAATCATCTTCTCTGTACACATTGCGCACGGTTTCTTTTACGGCTTCAATGAAATCAGCAGCAGGAGTCTCAGCAAGATCAGTCACGTCATAGCCATGGCGGACCAGATCTTCTTTGATGATTTCTTTGAGATGCTCTCCTTCGCAATCACAGCCAAGGATGAATTTCATAAGGGTGTTCTCCTTTCAAAAATGATCAGACTGCGCAGTCCACAGGGTATTCGTATTGAGTAAGGGGTGTCCTGCAGGACGTTTCCGAAAGGGAGCTCTTCCTTTCGACACTCTCAGATTAGTTTGAAACAAACATACAGTCAAGGCGAAAATTGTCCAAAACGAACAGTATAATAAAGTCTATTGTGTTTGAAAGAAACACATATGGAGTTTTTTATAGAAAATGCCGTTTCTGTAAAAAACGACACGTTTCAAACGGAAAGATTGATTGTTCGATATGTTCGATTACTGTATGATATAAACAGCAGGAGCCGTTATTGTCAATCACCCCGCCTAAGTTCTGATGAACTATAGGCGAGGCTTGTAAGCAGG
>CAMVGT010000080.1 GCA_947167125.1 uncultured Erysipelotrichaceae bacterium | reverse complement strand
CAGCCTCCTTATTTCTCAGGTTCGTCCTCCCGTTTGTATCTTACAGGAAGCTCCGGCTTTATCATCGCCTTGAAGCTTGAAGAATGTCTGAAGAAGAACAGATGGTTTCCTGAATCATCCGTTATGGAAAAAGGATGGCCTGCGCCATCCTGATCTGCATCATTGATATGATTGCATATTATTTTTCGTATCTGTAAAGGAATGTCACAACGTGCTCCCGTAAGCAGTCAAGCTTCGGACCGAATCCGCCGGCATGTTCGCCTTCGGAATAGCCTTTTGCGATGCCGTTCTGATTTGCCCATACTGCAGCTCTGTAATAGTAATCGGAACGCACAATGTCGTTGAACGGATTCATATTGACATTGACATCAGGAGAACCTGAGAAACGGTAGAGGAATGTGACCACATGTTCTCTCAGGCATGTTTCATCCGGTCTGAATGTGCCGTCGCTGTAACCTTTTGTAATTCCGTTTTCTGCCGCCCAGAGCACTGCTTTGTAATAATACTTGTTATCCGATACATCGCTGAACGGATTTTCTGCTGCAGCAGGTTCCGGTTTTCCGGCAAGTCTCCACAGGAATGTGACGACTGCTTCCCTGGTGCAGTTTCTTTCAGGTCCGAATGTTCTTGCGATTCCGTCCGGATCCCTGTAGCCGTTGGTGATGCCGTTCTGTACAGCCCAGTAAACCGGATTGAAATAATAGCTTCTTTCATCCGTGACATCGGTAAAGAGAACTGTGATTTCACAGCTGTCGCTCTTTTCCTGATCGCCTGATGCTGTAATGACAGCTTTTCCGGCTTTCACTGCCTGCACTTCCCCGCTCTGTGTCACTTTCAGAATGCTTTCATCAGAAGAAGTCCATGTGACAAGCGCGCCGGCCGGTTCTGTTTCCGCCGTCAGGATCAGTGTATCCCCTGCCTGCATCAGCGCGTTATGAATATCAAGTGTCAGTGAATCCGGCTGCGGATAGCGGATATGAATCAAAGCTTCCGCTTTGGCTGATGGATCTGCAGGATCGCTGACCGTCAGCGTCAGAAGCGGCGATGTTTCGCGGCTTGTGACAACCACCGACTGCGCATCCCTCATCAGCATGCTTGTAACAGGAGATGATGCCCCGCTGAGTGACCATTGATAAGCGGATCCGTCAATTTCAGCCCCGTCATCATCCAGAACCCTGAATTTGTAAACCATCACGGATGTTGGAAGATCGACGGTCATTTCAGAAGGATCAAGGTGAATGGAAAGCGGTGCTCTTTCTGCAGGAGAAAGCTGGTAAAATGACCGGTTGCCCGCATAGTCGCATACCGTGACTGCATATGTTTCGCTTTCATAATCCGATACATCAAACGACACATGGGCAGTTTCTTCTTTTTCAGCCGGTTCAAAAGTGACTGTATAGTGAGAAGTTTTATCCTGCCATACATCATTGACAAGGCTCAGGCCGCTGTAATGCACATCGACAATCTCAGGTCCGTCCTCATCGATTTCCGTACTGTATTCCACCGTTTCAAAGGAAGTTCCCACCTGCGCTGCGGCAATATACATATTGTCAGAGACATCAAACTTGAGATATTTTCTGCCCGATGCGGTAACCGCCAGCTTTGCGCCGGTGCTGACTGCAGGCGCTGTTCCTTCTGTCGGCTGCTCTCCTGCAATATGGGGATTTGTATTGTCAATTGTGACAGGAATAATGCAGGAATCATGTGCTTTTCCGCCTGCGGCAGATACATCGACCATGATATTGACCCTGGTGCCTTCAGGAAGCGGATTGCCTTCTGCGTCATCAGCCGCCCAGCGGACCGGGACAAAATCCCACAGTTCGCGTGTCAGCTGAACCGCTTCCTTGGACATAAAGCCTTCCTTATGGATCTCTGTATACTGTTCGCCTGTTTCCGCATTGACGATGCGGACTGTGTATTCTTCGATATTTTTGAACAGCGCAAGCGAAACGCTGTAGATGCCGGAATGCTTTCTGCGGTCAAGAACCTTGACGGCATCCTGCTGCTCTCTGAATTCATCAGCGACGATGCTGGAAACCGTCATATATCCTTCCGGAACATCATGATAGAAAGTATAGGCGTCATACTTTTCCAGCGGGTTGTATCCGACCGCGCTGCAGTCCCACATTCCGTCATTTTCCGCTTCATACATATCTGCGTATGCGTCCAGGGTGACAGCGGCATTGATGCCCATTAATGCGCCATAGCCTTCCATCGGCGTCACATCAAGAAGCGGATGTTCATTCCAGTCGCCGTAATAGCCGACAAACGGAATGGAAAGCTGTGTGGAATCTTCGCTTCCTTCTGCCGGAGTCAGGAAGATAAATCCTTCCGCAAATCCGCCGACTTCATAGGTGTCCATAATCAGCTGCTTCGCTTCTTCGGTCAATGAAAGCGTCACATTGACTTCTTTTTCTTCATGCGCTTTGACGGTGATATGTGTATCTCCTGCAAGATCGCATCCGATCTTTTTCTGTCTGTAGGAGATTCCGGAAGGCGCCAGGGTCAGTGCGGCAATATCCAGATCATAGACCTGATCGAATTCTGAAATGTTGGTGACCGTAAAGGACGCGTTCCAGATTCCGTTTCTGGAAGGATTATCCCCGAGTTCCAGCTTGGGCCTTTCTCCGAATGTGTCTTTGACGGAAAGATATGCATGGGCAGCCATCGCGTCGCTTACATTGACAATGCCTGCGCCCTGATGGCGTACCGGCTCATAATATCCGTATTCTTCATCGAAAATGGGTTCCGCGGTGGACATGGCCAGCTTGACTGCGATATCTTCCGTTTCCTTTTCCGATTCTCCAAGACCTTCATTTCTGACATAGGCCCTGATCAGGGCAAGGGCCGCGGAAGTCACCGGAGCCGACATCGATGTGCCGCTGAGCGATGCATAGCCGCCCGGTACTGCGGAGAATACATTATCTCCGATACCGGAAATCTCCGGCTTGATTCTTAAGGCATCATCGGTTCCCCAGCTCGAGAAGAAGCTTGAGGTGCCGGCAGTTCGGGTGGAATCCTTCTCCGTTTCATCAATCAGGCTGATGGTTCTGTTTTCCATGCCCTTCATCTTGTGTCCGTCTCTTTGGGAAATCGAAATGACGGGAATGGATTCCTGATCAGTAATGAGGTTGGGTACGGAGCCTTTGGTATTGTTGTATACAATCATGCCAATTGCGCCTGAAGCAGCCGCGTTGGCCTGCTTTTCCATTACCGTGATTTCGCCGTATTCAACCAGGGCGATTTTTTCGGTGATATCGATCCCTTCAAAATCGGATACTTTTCCAAGTCCGCAGAATTCATAGGCAGGATATGCTTCAGCGGCAAGTGAAGAGAACTGCTTTTCACTCATCCATGCAGGATCGCGGAAATAGATTTTATCAACGCTGCCTCCGGCACAGAGATAGCTGTTTGTGATGATGCCGTTTGCGGCGCTTGCGACGGATAAGGAAGCTTCATATGAGGACGGCGAATCCACAAGACCGCGGTGAGGCTGATGGTGAATACGGGCGTGGCCGTATGTGGAACCGATATATCCGGCATTTCCGGCTGAAGCGGAAATGAGGATCCCGGATTCATAAACGCGCTGAAAGATCTCACCCATCGCAAGCTTTTCATCATAATAATCCGCGCTCTCATGCGATCCGTCATCGCCGGCGGCTGCGCCGAGCGAAAGATTGATCACATCCGGTTTCAGAATCACTGCGTCCTCAAGTGCCCGTACAATGACGGAGTTCGGCGCGTCCGGATTCCTGTCACCGTAGATTTTGAATACAGCGATCTGCGCCTCAGGCGCGATGCCGGTGATCACATTGTCATTTCCGGCACAGATTCCTGCGACATGCGTTCCATGCAGGCCAAGTTCCCCGCCCGCGCTGTTGATCACATCCGCGTCGCCGTCGGCATAGTCATAGCCAAACGGCACTTTGGAATTCTTATATGTATCTTCGGCATATTTAAAATCAAACTGATCTGTTTCCGTGATCTTTGGATCTTTGGGATCCTGCACAAACGCGCTGTGACTGAGATCAAGACCTGTATCAAACACGCCGATCACCATGCCTTCGCCATGGTATTCGCCTGTATAGCTTGATCCGGCACCGATCAGATCCGCCGCATGGCTGACCTGAGGCTCATAAGAAAAGTCTGATTCAACAGTTTCCGGACGGCTGTAGCGGACTTCTTCAAAGACGCGCTTTACACCGGGAAGCTGCCTCATCCGGCTGATCATTCCGCGGGGAACCCGCATGGACATGCCGTTGATGACATTGGTGAAATGGTCAATGACTTCAGTCTGTGAAACCGCTGTTTCCTCTGTGACCGCCGCCTCAATCGATTTAACGGCCGCATTGCCCAGAGTATTCTGGTCCGCGGTAAGCATCTTCGCATATTTTTCAGCCTGTGAGCTGCCCGGTACAAGCCCTGCTTCAAGAACGCACGGTTCATCAAGCTCAACAATCACCGTCACCATTTCAAGGTCTTCCGCTTTTGTCAAAGGCACCGGATCAGTGAAAACAGTTTTTTCAGCTGTCACTTCTTCGGCATTCAATTCAATTACAGAAACAATCGGATCTCCATCAATTTCCCCATACGGACTTTCCTCTTCCGCTTTCACCGTAACCGGTGAGAGCGAAGCGAAAGAAAGTGCCGCCGCGCAGACTGCGGTCTGCAGGAATCTGAACATTCTTTCCATTTTGGCTGAGCCTTTCTAATTTTTGCTTAAAAATATTATAGTAAACAAATGCCCTGATGTTTTTATGTTTCATCAGGGCATCCGTTAAAATTGAATCAGTTTTCTTTTTCTTCCGTCACGATTTCCCCGGGCCATGTCTCAATACCGCCGATTTCAATGATGCCGGTATATCCGATGTCAGCCAGCTTCTGCGCGGCCTCCTTTGATCTTCTGCCGGTGCGGCAGTAGACAAATATGGTCTGCGAGAGGTCGGGAAGCTGTGAGAGCGGTGAATCATCGATGCGTTCATTGGGAATGCAGATGGCTCCGGGAATATGGCCGCTGTCATATTCGGCAAGGGTGCGGACATCGAGAATGATATAATCCGTTTTCTTTTCCATCATTTCCATCGCTGATTCCTGATCTTCAGTGCTCAGGTATGCATAATCTGGTCTGCATGCGATATTCCTTGCGATTTCCGCAATTTTCTCATACTCAGACTGACTGGCTGCGATTTTCATCACATCCTCATCTGTATACGCGGTATCGCTTTTCGCGCATCCGGCAATCAGAAGAAATGCGGTTAAACATATCAGTATTCTTTTCATCTCATTCTTTCCTTTCCTGCAGGGAGTCAAAGCTGAATCCTTCAAAGACCGGATAGCCGCTGTATTCCCTGCATTCCTCCTGTCCGCTGAGAACACGCATTGCGCCTTCGGCAAGCGCTTCTGTTTCAAAGCTTCCCGGATACACATAAACAGGCGCGATCCAGGAAAGATCTTCCTTCAGCTGCTGTACAAGGATTTCATCATTGGCAAGACCGCCTGTAATCAGAATGGCATCGGCTTTTCCTTTCAATACACCAGCCATGGCACCTGCCCATTTTACAATTGTATATTCCATTGCGTCGAGGGCAAGCTGCGCAAAGCGGTCTCCGGAAGGAATCATTTCATTCCTGATTTTCCTGACATCATCCGTTCCGCACAGTTCAATCAATCCCCCGCTTCTTGTGCACAGCCGCCTGATCTCTTCCAGGGTCTTGCCGTTCTGCGACATCGCTTTGACATCGGCGAAGCAGATATCCCCTGTACGGTTGGGAGAAATCGGTCCCTGCCCGTCGGTGATTCTGGTCTGGTCGATTGCCTTGCCATGGCGGTGGGCAGCTACGGAAATGGCGCCTCCCATGTGAATTACAATATAATCCGATTCTTCATATCTGACATTATGGAGTCTGCTGTGTGTGATTGCGGTCTGCTTCATATTCAAAGGATGGGCACGGGATGTCCGGTAGATGCCTTTGACACCGGTGATTCTTGCCTCATCGCATAATTCATCGACGCACATCGGATTGACAAAGAATGACGGAATTCCGAGCTGATCGCCGATATGTTTTGCCAGAACAATTCCAAGCGTTGCCGGATGATTGATGCCTGCCTGATCATGCAGGGCATGTTCATAGGCAATGTCATTGATCCGGTAGGTTCCTCCTTCACAGGAATAAATCCCTACCCCTCTTCCGCTGACTGCGTCAATGTTCTGCAGGTCAATATTGTTTTCTTTAAGAATCGACCAGATCTGCTTTTCCCGTATCTCAACCTGATCGCTATATGCGGAACATCCTTTAAAATCATCCGGATTGGTTTTCGCGTCGGTATCCAGGATGATCTGACTGCCTTTCATGATTCCGATCTTATTTGAAGTGGAGCCGGGATTGATGGTCAGTACTGTATACTCTTTCATATAATTACCCGCCTTCTGTATATGATCATCTGTCAACTCTGATCTGTTTTAATCATAACCTGTGCTGACGCATGACTTCAATTGTATACACGCATGTTTATTTCCATGTTTCAGAGAACATTCCGATGCAGTGTGCTATGATATGGATGTAAAAGGATCACCGATGACGGCTGTCCTCAAAGATTAACGAAAATGATCGCTAGTGTTTGGAAGACTTACGGCGATCGTTTTTCGTATTCCTGATATATTCAGCGACACGCACTGCGGCTGTTACAATTGCCGCAAAAGCTTTCATTGCATCGAGAATATCTTCAATACGCATAGTGCTTACCTCCCTGGCGAAAGATTCGTTTCAGAGGGAAACGCCACCTCCCTCAATACTTAAAAACCGGGAGGACAACCGCCACCGTTATGGTGATCCTGTGTGCAGGCGGGAAAGAAATGCTTTTTTCCCGCCACCATATTTATTGCGTTCGAATCTTCGATTTCCACGCATTTCTCTGCAAAATTTCTTCAAAAAAAGTAAAAACCCGTATTGCCTGCTTTGACAATACGGGTTTTGAGACTGTCTGTTTCTGATTATTTCTTTGTATAGCTGCCAAGATACGAGAGGCTTTCCTTCGGGGTTCTCTTCTGGGTGCATCTGTCAACCGCAATCAGACCGAATGTCATCGAGAATCCTTTCTGCCATTCGAAGTTGTCCATTAAGCTCCAGTAGAAATAGCCCTTGAGCGGAATGAAATGCGGAAGATTGAAAGTTCTGATGAATCATAATATTGAACCGAATCTCAACAACACGTTCAGACGGGAAGCCTGCATGACTTCCCGTCTTTTATAACATTTATGATGATTGTCCTGCTTTCAGCAGATCAGGTTGACAGCCATGCCGCATACAAATGCATACAGCATGATAAAGATGAGATAGAAGATGAAATTCTTCCAGCCAAGACAGATCTTCAGGGCACCGAGGTTGGTGATCTTTGTGGCAGGCCCTGTGATCATGAAGGCTGACGCGGAGCCAAGGCTCATGCCGTCTGCCAGCCAGCCGCTTAAAAGCGGAATCGTTCCTCCGCCGCAGGCATAAAGCGGCACTCCGACGGTCGCTGCCATCAGAATGCCCCATGCGCGGTTTCCGGCAAACAGATTCACCATCATTTCCTGCGGGACATATCTTTGAAACAGTGCTGAAAGAAGAATGCCGAAGAAGAAATACGGACCGGTCGCTTTGAGATTCCGGTAAAAATTGAATCCATAGCGGATCAAAGGATTGGGATGGGTATCCCTGCTTTTCCGTTCTTCAAAATCCCTGAAATCAAAGAATTCCTTTTCCTGAAAGAAAATATGAACAAGCAGTCCTGCCGCGCATCCGCATACAAAGCAGGAAATGATTCTGACCATAAGCGCCTTTGAACCAAGCGCCGCGCTGTAGATAATCAGCTGCGGATTGAGAAGAACGGAAGCCATCGCAAACGAAGCGATCCAGTCCTGCCGCATTCCCTGTTTCCGGAAAGAAGCCGCGATCGGAATTGTTCCGTACATGCATAAAGGTGAAGCGATCCCGAGAATGCAGGACGGGATGATTCCCCATAAACCTGCTTTCGTGCTGTTCATTTTCCGGAAGAGATCATGAATGGCGTCTTTGGCAAAAACGGAAATGAAGGAACCGATTGCCATACCCATGATCCAGTAAACAAAGATCTGCCGGAACTGGATTTCAAAATAATACCAGAGATATACAAATTCCCTGTGCAGGATTTCCAGGATGTCAGCCATCGATACTGACCAGTTCATACGTTCTTGTGCCGAGCCCGATTTCTTCGGCATGTTCAAGCGTATGGATACCGTGCTTGGATTCAATTCTCTTTACAAGCGACGCATTGCCTTCGGCTTGATAAATCAGATCGACACATGCCTGATCCAGTGCCACAGGATCTCTTGACACCAGAATGCCGATATCATGGATGTCCGGTTCTGCCGGATTTCCGTCGCAGTCGCAGTCCACGGAAAGACGGTTCATGACATTGATGTAGATAATATGTTCTTTTCCTGCATGGTCTTCAAAGCCTTTGACCATTTCCGCCAGTGCTTCCAGCCATGCGTCCTGATCGGAATTCATGATACTGCCGGATGTTCTGGTACCGGCCGAATGGACAAGCACTTTGCCGGAAGCTGAAGAAATGCCGATGCCGACATTTTTGATGGCACCGCCGAAACCGGCCATGGCATGACCTTTGAAATGGGAAAGAATCACCCAGTCGCTGTAGTTTTCCGCATGGGATCCGACGATGATGCGGTCCAGCCTCTTTCCGCCGCTGACAGGCCATTCAGTTTCCCCTTCTTCATCCATCAGATCAAAATCGGCAATTGCGGTAAAACCATGATCTTCCGCGACCTGCTTATGCATGGCGCTGGAAGCTCTTGAGCCGCCATAGGCGGTATTGCATTCAACGATTGTTCCGTTAACTTCCTGCACAAGATCTTTGATCAGTTCAGGACGCAGGTAATTGGATGCAGGAGGTTCACCGGTTGAGATTTTGACTGCTGTACTGCCCGAAGGCTGCCAGCCAAGCTGCTCATAAAGATGCACAAGACCAGCAGAAGAAATATCGGAAGTAAAATAAACAGCTGCTGTTTCTTTCGCTTCATCCTGCTTTACTTCTTCGTTTCCCGTTTCAGAGATCTGTTCACTTTCCTGTACGGATGCGGTTTCTTCTTCCTTCTGCGATTCAGAAGAACATGCGCCTAAACTCACTGCCATCAGAAATGCAAATGCAGTTGAAAGGATCTTTTTCATGAAAACCTCCTTTTTGATATGCTTCAATCTTAAATATCAGAGCGTACTTTAAGTCAACAAAGAAATACAAAAAACAGAAAGAAAAAATGTCAGGAATCCGTGATATTCAGTAATGAAAAGCAGCTGCCGCTGCTTTCATCATTCATTTTCTTTTATGCAGAGCATCGCGCAGAATCATCAGAGCGTCACGGATTTCGCCGAGCCGCATCAGATCGCCGTTATCAAAATCATGTTTTTCTTTCAGTTCAATGATTCTGCGGCATGCGGTTTCATAGGCTTCTTCTGCCCGTTTCTTTGAAAGAGATGTTTTCTGCGTGGAATGATATTCATAGCAACTAAGCCGCTCAATGCTGTATTGGGTATGATCTTCCGAATTTCCGCCGTATCTCTGCAGATTTGCGATTGCCTTCTTCGCACCTTTGAAAGTATATGTTTCCTCAATCATGAAAGAATCCTTGTTTTCCGCCGTCAGCAGCCTTGTGCCTTTTGGCCGGTAATAAACTTCACCGCTGAACGGCTCATAGCAGCGGATCACGTACCCCAGTGTCAGCTGCGGATCATATTCAAAAATCTCTTCTTCCATAAATATCTTTTTCCTTCCGGTTCAGAATATCATATTAAACACAAACAGAAAGTCTTTTCAGCAGCTGACAATCATACAGATTCAACGGGATTTTGATTGTACTACCTGCAAACCGAAGGCCTTTTCTACCATTTCCAGTGTT
>CAMVGT010000079.1 GCA_947167125.1 uncultured Erysipelotrichaceae bacterium | reverse complement strand
AGGACTATAAAGATGGATTGCTGACAGAGAATGAGTACCGGGAGCTGAAAGCGGACTATGAAGCTGATGCAAAGGAGTAGCAGACAATGGGACTTACAAAACACTATGATGCCGTCATCATCGGCGGCGGAATCGGCGGACTGATGTGCGCCTACCGGCTGAGCGAAAAAAAGCCGGACATGAAAATCCTGATTCTGGAAAGAGGTAAGGATCTTGAAAACAGAAAATGCCCGATCCTGACAGGAAAAGTAACCAAATGCATCAAATGCAAAACCTGCGCAATCATGGAAGGCATGGCCGGAGCCGGCGCTTTCTCAGACGGCAAATACAACATTACAACCGAATACGGCGGATGGCTGCCGAGAGTGATGGACGAAAAGAAAGTCATGGACTACATTCTGCAGGCAGATTCGATTCTTGTTCAGCATGGCGCGCAGAAGGAAGTCTATGAACCGGACAATGAACTGAAGACTCTCTGCCTCCAGCATGATCTGCATATGCAGCAGGCAAGGGTAAAGCATCTCGGCACGGATGCCAACTACGGAACCATGCTCAATCTGATCAATACACTGAAGGAAAGAATTGAAATCGAGACGGAAGCCGTCGTGAATGATGTGGATAAGGAAAAGCTCGAAGTTCTTTATACAAAGAATGGGGAAAACCTTACCGTTTCCGGTGATAAGATCATCTTTGCGGTCGGAAGAATCGGCAACCGCATGTTTGAAAGCTGGTGCGACCGCAACGGCATCAAACGCTTCAACAACCAGGTCGATATCGGCGTCAGAGTTGAGCTTCCTTATGAAGTATGGAAGCACTTCTCTTCGAGAATCTATGAACCGAAGATCATCAACCGCTCTTCGCACTATGGCGACCGCACCAGAATGTTCTGCTTCAATGAAAGAGGACATGTGGTAACTGAGAACAGCGACGGCGTACTGACTGTCAACGGCCATTCCTATAAAGAAGAGGAACGCAAGTCAAAGAATTCCAACTTCGCTCTTCTCTGTTCCACCAATTTCACCGAACCGTTCAATGAACCGGTTGAATATGCCAGAGACATCGCCGCTCTTGCCAACAAGATTTCCGGCGGCTATGTTCTGGTTCAGAGACTCGGCGATCTGATGGACGGCAAGCGTACAACCGAACACCGTCTTTTAGCCGGAACCGTGAAGCCGACATTGAAAGCAGTGCCGGGAGATCTTTCCCTGTGCATGCCCAAGCGTCAGCTTGACAACATCATTGAAACCCTGCAGAGGCTCGATACGGTTGCCCCGGGTACAGCCAACTATGACACACTGCTGTATGGCGTTGAATGCAAATACTACAGCGCAAGACCTGATGTCGAAAACTTCGAGCTCAAAGGCGCAAAGAATGTGTATGCGCTCGGGGATGGCGCAGGGTTTACAAGAAGCCTTTCCCAGGCTGCCGCAAACGGACTGATTGTGGCGGATATCCTGCTTGGCGAAAACAATTGAGAAAACAGTTCAGCCGTGTACATCTGTATGCGGCTTTTTTCAATTTTTTCTTGACTTAGAGTAAACTCTAATGTTCAGGATAAAGTGGTAGAAAAGAAAGGAAGATCTGAAATGAAGTACACAGAACTTGGAAGCAGCGGAATTGAAGTATCGAGAATCTGCCTTGGCTGTATGGGTTTCGGCAATGCCGAAGCAGGCTTTCACAAATGGACGCTTCCCTATGAAGACACAAAGAAAATCATTGATTATGCGGTAGAGCAGGGAATCACATTCTTTGACACCGCAATGGCATATCAGGGAGGCACCAGCGAAGAATTCGTCGGACGTGCTCTGAAGGATGTCAGAGACAGAGTCGTCATTGCGACAAAATATACACCGCGCAATGGCGAACTGCTGAACAGATTCACCGGAACGGAATGGATCAATAAATGCATTGATGATTCACTGACAAGACTCGGTACAGATCATATCGATCTTTATATCATGCACAGCTGGGATTACAATACGCCGGTTCTTGAATCCCTGCAGGCTCTGGATGCCGCCAAGAAAGCAGGCAAGATCCGCGCGATCGGAATTTCCAACTGTTGGACATGGCAGCTTGCCAAAGCCAACGCATTGGCTGAAAAAGAAGGACTGACGCCGTTTGTCTCGATTCAGTCCCATTACAATCTTCTGGCAAGGGAAGATGAAAGAGAACTCAGAAACTATTGCCTCGAAGACAATATCGCTATGACGCCTTACAGCGCACTGGCTTCCGGAAGACTTTCGAGAAAACCCGGAGAAACATCAAAGCGTCTGGAACTGGATGCCTACGCAAAGACAAAATATGACGCAACAGCGGAACAGGACGCGAAAATCATTGAGCGTGTCTATGAACTTTCTGAAAAGAAGGGCGTTTCCATGACGGAAATCTCCCTGGCATGGCTTTTGACAAAAGTCACTTCCCCGGTGGTCGGCGCGACAAAGGTCTCCCATATCGACGGGGCAGTCGGCGCTGTGAATCTGGAACTTACCGAAGAAGAAATCAAATATCTGGAAGAACCGTATGTACCGCATGCCGTGGTCGGTGTACTCGGAACTTCTGTCTGGAAGAAACAGCCGAAGTAAATTCAATATCCTGCAGGAAGCCTGAATCATGGCTTCCTGTTTTTTTTCATCACTGTGCAGGATTGTTGACACAGGCGGTACGTCAGTTTACATTTGACACGGAGGAGCAACATGCATAATAGAATACTGTTTATTGATGTGGACGGCACGCTCTGTTCACCGACAAAAAATACACCGCCTGAATCCGCGAAGGAAGCGATCAGGGAAGCCCGTAAAAACGGACATCAGGTTTATATCTGCACCGGCCGCTCCATGGCGGAACTGTATGAAGATATTCTTGAAATCGGCTTTGACGGCATCATCGGAGGAAACGGATGCTATGTTGAAGACCATGGCAATGTCATCCTGCATCAGAAGCTGAGCAGTGAGGAATGCAGGGCTGTTGTCGACTGGTGCAAAGACCGCAACATGGAATTCTATCTGGAATGCAACAGCGGTCTTTATCCTTCAGAGCGCTATAAGGAAGTATCCATTGAAGCCGCAAAAAGAAGGGGAATCAGGAATCCGGAATACGGCGAATTCTTCAAACGGATGATTTATGGAGCCGATCCGTACCGGGATGATGTCAATAAAATCAGCTTCCGTCTGAACAGCTGGCAGGATTATCTTGACGCATGTGATACATTCAAAGACCTCAAGGTCGGATGCTGGGGCGGGGACGCGCCGAACTGTTCGCATGGCGACTGCTCGCCCAAAGGCATCAATAAAGCCAATGCGATCCGCACACTGCTGGATTACATCCATGCCGAAAAAGAAAACACCATCGCGTTCGGCGATGAGGCGGTGGATATTCCGATGTTTGAACTCTGCGGCTATGCGGTTGCGATGGGTTCCGGCGCAGAGAGTGCGAAAAACGCTGCAGACTATATCACAGACGCGACGGATGATGACGGTCTGAAAAAGGCATTTGTCCATCTCGGACTGATTCAGTAACAGACTGAAATATTACATGCAGGGTGCAGAAGAAAGATCTGCACCTTTTCTGTTGCGCAAAAGAAAAGCGCGCTTTGAAAAAGCGCATGGTGAAAAAGCTGAATGCAGTCAGATCAATGATTTATTCTGATTCCCCCAATATTCGGTCAGACTGAAATGATTCAGCGCAGATGAACACGCAGTTTATATGCGTATCTATATGGTAGCCGATCTAATCGGAGAAAAATAGGGTCCTACCTATCCATTTTGGTATATACAAAATGCAGGGACCGAACCGATAATACATATGGAATACGTAAAAAAACGTGTATACAGGCGTATCGGCAGGCAGAAGAGGCAATATGGCATTTACGCTTTATTACAACAGACTGTTTCCGCTGCGGATGATCAACCCGGTCAAGAAATATCTTGATGCGGGCGGAAATATCCTCGTTGATCACAGGGCAGCCGCTCAGCTATCCAAGCTTCAGGTTCTGGATTACTTTTTCCCGGGCCTTTTTGTCAGGGAATGCGGCGGGGATGAAGCGGTATATGATTATGAAAAATGCTATATCTTCGCGCCGAGAAAGCAGGGCGTTCTTTCCAACTGGGGAACATTCAAGCAGAAGATCAATGATCTGGAAGACTGCCTGCTGGGCAACAGCAGAACCGAAAAGACATATAAGAATTATTCAGCCGCCTCCAGCATGCTGAGAAGGGCAGTGATGGATTTATGCAATCAGGAAGCTTTTTTCCGTTCCATCGTTTCCAATCTGCAGGATATCTATAATCGTCTGGATGCGCTTCAGAAAGAAGAAATGAATGGCTGGATGAAAGCGCTGGCTGCAGAATGTTCATCTCAGGAAACACGTGAATTCTGCACTGTCAAAAGAACGGACGGCTTTTCGTTTGAACCGGATATCTATGATGAGCTGATTGAAAAGCTGAATGCGTCAGTTGGTGAAAGGGACTACAGGGAAACATGGGTGTGGATCTGCATCGGTTCGCTATTCGGAAACTATACCGGAAGGCTGATGAAGAAATATCATGTGCCTTCCGCTCATCCTGTGAAAAACGGGGACAGCCATTCATACCGTCTGGTTCCTTCTCCTTCCCTGATGCCCAAGCCCGGTTTCTGCGGGCGGGATGATGTGATCCGGAAGATTGATGACCTCTTTGAAGACGGAAACAGAGTCATCTTCCTTTATGGAATCGGAGGAATCGGAAAAACGGAAATCGCGAAGAAGTATGCATCTGTCCACCGCAATGAATATGACGCGATTATTTATGCGGTCTATGACAGCAGCCTCTGCAGGCTTGTGATTTCCGAAAGTCCGTTTGAGACCGATCCGCCTGTGCAGCGTCTGTTCAAGGACGGCAGCGAAGAAAGCGATGAATCTTATTTTGAAAGAAAGCTGGATATCATCCGGAAGATTTCCGGACCGCGCACACTGATCATCATCGATAATTTCAATACCGAAATGGACGATGATCTCAAAGAATTCATCAACGGCAGATACCGTGTCCTCTTTACAACCCAATATGATTATTCAAGAGAATATCCTTCCATCCATGTAAAGGAAATCGATGATGAAGAATCACTGCTTGATATTTTCATGTATCACTATCAGGGCTATGCCGCAGAGCGGGATGATCCGGATCTTCTCAATCTGATCCATGCGGTAAAGAATCATACCTATACGATTACACTGCTTGCCCATCATATGGAAAACAGCGGCGAAACACCGGCACAGATGATGCAGGCGTTCCGGGAAAAAGGGGTTCTTGCCCTGCATGAAACGGTCAGAAACCGTGAATATGAAAAGGATGAAGCTTCCGCAAATCTCATCCGGATGTTTCCGATCTTTGATTTCAATGAAGAAGAACAGAAGGTTCTCAAACTGATGTCGCTGATCTCTTCCGCAAGTGTGCCGGCAATGGTTTTCAAGCAATGGGCAGGTCTTTCCGGAACCAGAAGTATTCTTTCCCTGGAAAAGAGGGGATGGCTTCTGCGCAGCCCGCAGGGCATTTCCCTGCATCCGGTTGTATGCGGCGTCCTGCAGTCCGTATATGAATGCAGACCGGAAGAAATCCGTCCTTTCCTGGATGCCATTGTGCATACACTGAAAGACGCATGGCATTTTACGAAAAAAGAAAAGGAACTCTACAGCCGCATCTGCCGGAATATTCTGAGTCAGATCGGCGAACTCAATGAAGATACCGTCCGCTTTTACAGATGCGCTGCAGTTACAGCAGGGTTTGCGGGGGAAACGGAACTGGCAATGCGGCTTGACCGCAGTCTCTTTGCCTATCACGAAAAAACAGACGGACTGTATGCATATGAAACAGGTCTTGCGTCCTACCGCATCGCATGGGTCCTTCTTTTCAGCAGACAGGAAAAGAATGCATTTTCTGAAGCACTGACATGGCTGTTTAAAACGATGGAGATCTTCGATCATATTTCCATTGAAACAATTGATCAGAAGTCGACATACTGCGGCGCGCTGGAAAATATCGCCAAAGCCTATACAGAACAGTATGATCAAAGCAGCGATCCGAAGGATCTTGAAGACGCACTGAAATATGCCGAAAAGGCTGTTCATTTCAGCAGGATGTGGCTGAAAGATTACCGTCAGACAAAAATGAGTCCGGCCGGCAATCTGCTGAGGCTTGCCGATGTGCTGATCCGCAAGCGTGAATATGAAGAAGCAGAGCAGCTGGTTGATGAAGCTTATGAGATTCTGACATCCATCTATGGTGAAAACGATCCGGATGTCCTGCGTGCTTCGGAAGAAAAAGCGCTTGTGCTTTATGAACTTGGAAGATATGAAGAATCTTTGAAGGAAACGGAAAAGAATCTGGAAGCCTATCAGAAATTCTACGGCAATACCAATCCTTCACTGGTTGATCAGATGATCCTGAAAATCAAAAACTGCATCGCATTGAATGATCCGGATACTGCTTTTGCGGTAAAAAAAGAAGCACTGGATATTGCGTCAGAAATCTATACACCGGATTCCAAAAAGATCCGCATACTGCACAATCTGCATTAAAAAGGGGAACGCTCCTGACTGGAACGTTCCCTGGTTTTCTTAATGGTAGGGTTTGAGCTCTGTTTCAAATACATCATGGATGCCGCTCAGTTCTTTCAGTCCGCTGACTGTTTCTTCGATATCTTCACCATGATCAATGGCTTCCGCTTCTTCTCTGGAATCCAGATAATCCGTCTGCAGCGATACAATGCAGTCCCTTGCGCCGCTGAGGAAAGTGACGGAATATCTGTATGCATTGTCATTTTTCATTGCCAGATTGATCACTGTGCGCTTTTCATCCGGCTGAAGGAAACTGACGGTCTGATACATTGTCACAAAATCATCGGATTCTCCTTTGTATTCCGTGAATATGATCATGTCCGGATGCATGCCGTCATGAAACAGCTTTGAAGTAAAGACGGTGTAATGGAAGCCGTTCTGATCGTATTCGGCTTTTGTATATCCTTCATTTTCCTCATGCGAATAATTGATGTAATACACGTAATACAGCCTGTCCTCAGTTTCCTGCATCGTTTCCCCGGAGCAGGAAATATAGCGGAATCCATCCGGATTATAGTACTGCTGTACTGCGGAACGGCTTGCCTGAATGGATGAATAAATATGCATTCCTGCCAGCAGGATCACCAGGGAGCCGACCGCAAATTTCCATGGTTCAAAGAGTTTTCTGACATTTTCCCCGTTCAGTTTCCGGTTGATGGACCGATTGTAAACCATGCGGTAAAGAAGGATCAGAACCAGCCAGGCCAGCATCAGGCCGACCGGGAAGATCACATATCCGTTTGTAATTGACATGGGCTTTCTCCTTTCAGATTCCGAATTCCTTCCGGAATATGTAGTAGTAGCTGCGGGTGACATCCACCTGTGATCCTTCGCTCAATGTCAGGATGAATTTCTGGGTGAATGCGGCTTTGATTTTTACAACATGCTTTCTTGCGATGATGACTGAACTTGAAATCCGCAGGAACTTTGATGGATCCAGCAGATTCTCCAAAGCGGTCAGACGCTCTGTGCTTTGATAGGTCTGTGTATCGGTATGAACCAGCACATCGTGTCCGATGCTTTCAATGAAAATGATTGAGGAAACAGGGATGTGCATATGTTCTTTTTCAAGCCGCACGGCAATCCAGTCAGGATATTCATCGGCGCTCATGAGTACAAGCTCAGCGTCATCGCTGACTTCAATGCCGTGTTTTTCCAGTTCGTTTTTCACTTCCTCATACTGCGGGGAAGGAACGCTGATCCGTATCTTCATATTTCTTTCTCCGCTTATATTCTAGAAACATTGTTTTCAGAATAAAAGGCATCCGGAACAGAATGCACGGATCCCTTCATACAATGCAAAGAAAAAGGAACTGCGTGTTCCAAAGGGGAACTGCAGTTCCTTGTGTGATATGAATCAGAGGCTGTTGTACATTTCCATGTACTGCTTGGCTGCCTTGTCCCAGGAGAAGTCCTGTTCCATATCTCTCTTTACAAGAGCGTCCCAGGCTTCCTTCTGTGTGAAGTAGATTTCCTTTGCCTGGTTGATGCAGTCAAGAAGGATCCACGGATAGTATTCTTCAAAGGAGAATCCGGTTCCGGTTCCTTCATATTTGTTGTAAGCCTGAACAGTATCCTTAAGACCGCCTGTTTCTCTTACGATCGGCACTGCGCCATAGCGCATGGACATCAGCTGTGTCAGTCCGCACGGTTCGAATCTGGAAGGAACGAGCATTGCGTCGGCAGCTGCGTAGATTCTTCTGGAACGTTCATCGGAATACATGATGGAGGAGGAGACATTGCCGCGGTGTCTGTCTTCGAAATAGCGGAAGCCGTTTTCGTATTCAGGAACACCGGTTCCCAGCAGTACAAACTGAGTGTTGCCGTCAATGATCTGGTCCATGATCGGCAGCAGCAGATCGAGACCCTTCTGGTCGGTGAGTCTGGAAATCAGACCGATGACCATCTTGTCGGGATTGACTTCAAGTCCGAGCTCTTCCTGCAGAGCGGCTTTGTTTTTGGCTTTGCCTTCCTTGACTGTTTCCGCATTGTAGTTGGCAAACAGCTTTTTGTCAGTTTCCGGATTGTAGATGTCATAGTCGATGCCGTTGACAATTCCGCTCAGCTTATATGCATGATAGGAAGTGACGCCTTCGAGGTTTTCACCGTATTCGGCTGTCTTGATTTCTTCGGCATAGGAATTGGAAACGGTTGTGATGCGGTCGGAGAAGATCATTCCGCCCTTGAGCATATTCGCGTCGCCGTGCTGCGTCAGCTTGTCATAGGTGAAGACATAATCCGGCAGACCGGAGAGATACTGGATTCTACCGATGGTGTGGATTCCCTGGAAGCGCAGATTGTGGATTGTCATGACAACCTTGGATGTGCGTCCGACTTCCGTGTTGGCAAACAGGGTTCTGAGATATACCGGAACCAGGCCTGCCTGCCAGTCATTGCAGTGAATGACATCGGGGATAAAGCCGATGACGGGAAGGGCAGCGAGAACTGCCTTGTCGAAGTAAATGAATTTTTCGAGGTCATCCGACATATCGCTGTACGGATTGCCCCAGGAGAACAGTTCTTCATTATCGATGAAATAGTAAGTGACACCGTCGAGTTCGAGCTTCTTGATTCCGACATACCAGTCGCGTCCGTTGTTGCCGACCTGCATATAGAAACAGTCGATGTATTCCATCTGGTTTCTGTATTCTTCCTTGATGCAGTGGTAAAGAGGGATAATGACGCGCGCGTCAACGCCTTCTTTTACCAGAGCTCTGGGCAGGGCGTACATAACGTCCGCAAGACCGCCGGTCTTGACAAAGGGATAGGCTTCCGAGCCTACAAACATGATTTTTTTCATTGTTCTTTTTATCTCCTGATTACAGGTTTTCCTGCTGCTTTCAGTATCTCACAAATCCATCCCGTTTTACAGTCCAAGAGTTCGCTTGACAGTTTCTTTTTGACATCGGTCACGGCATATGCAGATCTGCAGGCACAGAAACAATGTTCGTTCCCGTCCTTGTTTTTGCCTGTTTTCACCATGTGAAAACATATAGATTCCATAGTTTCATACATCGAAGCGGTGTATAATATCTGTGTAAATTTACGGAGGAAAAACATGAAAACGATTCTTGTTGAAGTATCCGCGCGTCATATTCATCTGTGCCGCAAGGATATGGACATTCTGTTCGGAGAAGGATCCGAACTGCATCCGATCAAATATCTCAGCCAGCCCGGTCAGTATGCCAGCGAAGAGAAAGTCACACTGAAAGGCCCGAAGGGCACAGCAGGTGTCAGAGTTCTCGGACCGCTGCGTAAGGAAACACAGATTGAACTGTCCCTGACAGACGCACGTTCCCTCGGCGTCAAGGCAATGGTCAGAGAGTCCGGTGAGCTCGAAGGCACAACCGGCGGTCTGACAATCGTCGGCCCGAAGGGTGAAGTTGAAGCAACATACGGCGTCATCGCTGCTAAGCGTCACATCCACATGACACCGGAAGATGCTGAAGAATTCGGCGTCAAGAACGGCGATATCGTCGCTGTCAAGATTCCGACAGAC
>CAMVGT010000078.1 GCA_947167125.1 uncultured Erysipelotrichaceae bacterium | reverse complement strand
TGCAATCGTGAAACTGCAGTGAAACAGGAACTTCATGTGTTAAGGATGTCTGCCGCATATACCGGCAGACTCAGAACGATGCAGGCTTGATAGAACCGTATACCCAAAATGTAAAAATCATAAAAGAATGAAATACAGTATTGCCGCCATAGAAAGAATGAATTCAAACCTGAGAACCCGGACGTACTCATTTTTGATCTGCCGGCGATGTATAGCCCGATGCATACATACGCATATATGCAGCATACAATCCGGAATGACCGCAAACATCACGAGACCGATACCTCCGCCGGCCAGCTGGAAAAGAAGTGAGTCCTCGCTCGCGATCTGTCCAATTGCAAAGAGAGCTGTCAGTACGTAAATGAAGAGACATAATTTGTTCTCCTGTGTTCGGCCCATCATTGATGTGGACGCAGGTACGGAGAACACCTTGTGTTTTTTATTGATTGCCACAAAAAACTCCTTTCGATGTATTCTATGGAAACTGCGAATGATTTATTCATTTTTGACGCATAAAAACGTGAAAAATTTGATGAAATCACAAAACACTATCTGACATGATATAAAGACGAACCGGAATGCACAGGCAGCTGATCCGGTCACTCCGGTTCAAAGAGAATCTTCTGTATTCCCTCTTTCCCATGACAGCACCATAAATTCAGCTTATAATAGCTGCGTAACAGCAGGAGTCATACAGAAATATGAATACATTTGAACCGGAATGGATTTTAAGACTGATTGCAGCAATGCTTGCCGGTATCGCAATCGGTTATGAAAGACATGTCAGAGCCAAAGATGCCGGCATTAAAACACATGCGGTGCTTGCAACAGCTGCAGCGTTGCTGATGATTGTTTCCCAATATGCATTTGTTGATGCGCCGAAGGTTGATGCAAGCAGAGTTGCTGCCCAGGTTGTGTCCGGTGTCGGTTTCCTTGGAGCAGGTGTTATCTTTGTAAGAAATGAAATGCTCAAAGGTCTTACAACAGCAGCAGGAATCTTTGCGACAGCTGCCATCGGCATGACCGTCGGAGCCGGGATGTATCTGCTTGGTGCAGCAGCCACCATTCTTGTTGTAGGCATTCAGATTGCATTTGATCATCCTGCATTCACATCCAACAGAATCCATATCAATCTGCTGATCAGAATGGATGAACAGGGAGATACGGATACTGTAATTGACTGTCTTCATGCCCATGACTGGCATAATGCGGCATTGAACATCTCAGCAGGAAGTGACGGATATATCATCACAACCAGTACCTACACCAGCAAAAAGAGCAACCCCTATGATCTGCTCAGGGCAATCAATGCCCTGCCCCACATCATATCGGCAGAATTCAATTGATCCCTACTCTCCAAAGGACGGTACACTGCCGTCCTTTTAAATGGAAAAAAGGATGTTTTATAGAACATCCCTAACGAATTGTAAGAACATGGATCCTGTTTCATCATGACAATCCATTCATCAGTCAGGCAGAGTCAGCTTATGCCGCATGTCTCAGTACACTGACAAAATTGTATTCAATAAACCCGAAGAATTCATAAAAACACTGCGGAAGCCGGAACCAGTTTAATTGCCGGCATATCCGCAGTGTTTCCTTTCAGAAATAATCAGGCATTCTTCTTTTTCACAAAAGCCAGAATAATCAAAGCTGCCAGTCCGAGCGGCCAGAGCAGATCGATGAAAGCACCGCACGCACTGTAGACTGTGGAAACGCCTCTGATCGGCACATCACAGACAGCGATATCCTCCATGACGCTGTGGTCATCAATCAGAATATTGCCAAAATAGTCGGTGACGAATGTGTAGCCTTCGTAAGTTGCCTTCACCATATTTACACCGTTTTCCACTGCCCTGAATGCCAGAGCATGAGAATGGAACTTATATACTTCTTCCCACTCCCAGGAAGGATTGAAGTAAACATCGGTATTGGAAGGCATGGTGCGGATGTAGCTTGGGAAATCACCGTCATAGCAGATGACACCGGCATAATTGAACGTCTTGCCGGCAACCGTGACCGTTCCGCTCGGGATCACCTGATCGCCTTTGACAAAGTAAGGCTTTTCGATCACCGGAACCAAAACGGACTTTTCATATTCTGCCAGAATATTTCCCTGATCATCGATGAAGTAGTAATAGTTCAATGAAAGTCCGTCATTGGAACCGTCTTCATCATCGACTTCGATCGGAATGTGGACATACATTCCGTATTCCTTTGCCAGGGCCTGTGCTTCTTCAGCAAATTCAGCCTGATCAAGATTCGATACAGTGAATGCTTCCTCACTGAAAGCAAGCAGTTCGGCTCTTGCGCCTTTTGCCTGTTCAAAGCTTTCATGCAGGGAATCAATATTTTCCTGCAGTGTCAGAACTTCCCATTCGCCATCTTCCAGCAGTTCAACTTCCGGTCCTGTACCCAGCGCGGTCTTAATCGTTTCCGGCGCAAACGGAACGGAATGCAGACGGATGCCTCCGTAGAAATTGAAGACCGTAAGCAATGCCAGCCAGATCAATGCAGGCTTTTTAATTTCCTCTGCACGGAAACCGTGCTCAGCGCAATGCAGCAGTACAGTCGCAAACAGAGCAATGAAGAAAGAGAGGCCATAGGTTCCGATAATTGAAACGATCTGAATAAAAGCATTGTTGCCGACCTGGGAATAAGCCAGGTTGGAAATCACGGAGAAGCCGGTCAGTGAAAAGAGATATTCACTTGCGGCAATTCCGAACGGGAAGATAAGCAGATTGAACGGATAAGCCAGTCTCTTATGGAAGAACCTGTCCAGCAGGAATGGCACAAAACCCGGCAGCGAGAGAACAAAGGTCGCAATCATGGAAACTCTGAGATCGCCGGTACCGACGGAGTCTCCCATCGCCAAAGCGCGTACTGCCGGATAAAGCAATGCCATCAGTAACATCGTCTTCCAGCCGGAATGTCTGCGCAGGGTATAAAGAATGCAGGCCGGCCAGATGAATGCGGCAATGGGGACATTCCACACACTGCCGGAAAAGAAGAGAGCGATGAAACCGGCGACCGGCACCAGCCAGTCTTTCAGAGTGAGATTTTTCATTTTTTCTATCCTCCTGAAAATGAAAAGACCGGCGAAAAACCGGTCTGATTGTTATCATGCAAATACAGCAGGATACGCTACTCCAATTAGATGCAAATGTTGTCTTCCGAAAGACATTTCACCGATTATATTAGATAAGCTTTTAGATGAACTATCAGTATTTTATGTGGCAGTAACGCGTGCTCGGAAACAGGCTTTTGTCTCTGCTAGTCGGACAAAGGCAAATGAAAAAGACAGTGCGTACTCATGTTTCACAACTCTTGAAGGCATTAATCTTGTTAATGGAGCTAATATAGATTAGTTGTATCACCTGGAAATAAAACAGATACAGATGTCGCCTCTCAGGCGACCATCCATCTCCATCTTTCCGTTATATTTGAATCATCAAATAAAGGAGCGTTCAAATATGACGGAATATCGCAATACATTTATTGATGGCAACGAACTGATTGAAGAAGCCATTGAACAATATTACTCAAACAGCAATAAGGAAACATTATCAGCTGTTCTTGAATCAATCAGAAACAGAATGCTTGCTGACGGACATTTCTTCTTTCCTGTTCAATTTGATGAAGATGATGAAACCAGCTTTGCATTCAGAACACTTACCACCAAAGACGGTAAGATCTGGACTGCCGCATTTACTTCTTATGCTGAATATGAAAAAGGGGAATCAACCCGTGTGATTTCCAATTTCATCGATAGCACTATGAAGCTGTGCCTCGAATCTGAAGTGGATGGAATCATTATCAACCCATGGGGAAGAAACTTCCTTCTTTCAAAAGAACTGATTGAAATGATCTTTAAGGCAAGCTAAGATAATACCGTGATTCTGAACAAACATTTCAGCCCATATATCATTTATGATGATAGTCTTTTTCAGCTTGGTCACTGGCAGTTTAGAAGGTTTTAGATATTATGTAATAGCCGCCGTTTTCATCCGGCTGCATTTTGGCTGAATCCGTTTGGCGCTTTGCGCTCAATTTAAGCGGACGCTGACAGCCCTGTGATCTGCTCAGGACAATCAATGCCCTGCCCCACACCATATCGGCAGAATTCAATTGATACTTACGATCCAAAGGACGGCACCGGCCGTCCTTTTCCATATGAAAGGGGATACCCGATCGGACATCCCCGTGTTTGTATGATGATGGATTCTGCTTCATTTTCATGATGAATGCAGTATGGTTTGATCTGTAGCTTTGCTTAAAAATCTGTGTAGCTTCTGAAGAGTTTCTCCAGTTTATCCCAGTATGGAGGATAAGCATTGTACCCGGAATAATGACATTCACGTCCATCCTCAAATGTGAGATCCAGTTTCCATTCAGTACCGTCCAGAATACTGTCATCTCTGTAGGATGTCTCCCATTCATGAAGATAAACTGCCGGTCCGAAAAGGTAATACATGATGTCATACCATTGTTTCTTGTCAAACGGCCGCTCTTCTTTGCTTTCTCCATTGTCCGGAATTTTTGTAACTTTGACAGAAGCGCAGTAATGATGCCTGGTAATTGTAACTTCCGTTGTGCCGGAATATCCGCCGAAGGTAAATCTAATTAAGCTGACAAGACCTCTGTAATCCTCTCCGGTCTTCTGATCCGGTGCCACTATAACCGGCGGTATACCGAAGTCTTTATTGCATGAATTGCAGTGTCTTTCAGGATTGAGATCAACATCATCGATATAGACATGAACGGTATTGATCTTACAGCCGCCAAGAATCCATTTTCCTTCTTTCAGCTTCCTCTCCAGTTTTTCAGAATATACAGGTTTGCCATAGATATATTTTGCGGTATCAATGGATCCGCAGTGCGGACATTTGATCTGAGCTTTGATGTTCCTTACAGCAAACGGAATATTGTAAGGATTTCCTTCTTCTGCTTCTTCATGTTCAGAGAATTCAAAACTGATCCCTGCTGACTTTGCATATTCAATCAAAGCATGATACAGCACATTAAGGCCGTTATCATCCAGATCAGTAAGACCGTACTCTTCTGCCAGCTGTCTGATGGTGAAGACGGTTCCGTCTTTGCAGTCGATCAGGTCGTCTATTATCTCATCAGCCGCATCAAGGATATCTCCGAATTTATACTGTTCATTCATCTTCATCATCTCCTTCCATGGATGATGGCATCTCTGAAATCAGTTCAAACAATTCCTTTGGAATAACAAAGGATTCAGAGAATGCATTGATCACAATGCCTTTGACATCCATTTCATTGTGCAGTGCAAGTTTGATGGCATAGAGGAAATGCTGCTGAAGCTTGGAGAAATGATCACCATATTCTCCCATTTCTTCTGCAGATGTAAAGACAGGAAAGAAGTATTCATCGCCGCTTTGTAAGATGTCCGGAATCACTTTGACTTCATAATTGGTGATGAAGTTCTGTCCGATTAATGAATCCAGTCCTTCCCCTTCCTGTGCAGCTTTGACTGATTTTTCTATGGCTTCATAGTCCTGATCGCTCATTCTGGCTGTACAGGGAATCCATACCCAGCTGTCTCTGAGGATTTCTGCAAGCTTGATCAGATTCAGCTCTGTACGGTTTCTGTTGGTAATGGCTATTGCTTTCTTCAGAAAAGAACCGTCTTCCAGCAGTTCTGCTGTGATCGGTTCATCCGGAATGTGGTATTCCACATCACCGTTTTCCATCCTGTTCATTTATACGATGGCGAAGCAGCCTGAATCTCTTCAATTCAGTTACTTTCCTGTCACTGTATTTAATTGTAGCAAACACAGCCCAGAAAATTTGGACCCTGAAGAAAAAATCTCTCCAAATTTGAAGAGATCGATTACTTCAGTTTCAGTAACTTGATGAATGTTTTGACAAGACAGAGATTTGTATTAGCTAATCTTTTTTCACTTGCTGTTAAATAATTGTTTACCCTCTACCTTTGTGTTCCGGATGCGATTTACTGTGAGAAAGTTCCGTCGTCTTCGGAAGCCCACATCGGTATTGTATCGCTCTCACACAGCCTGTACCAGACGCCCTCGCTGTTTTGTGTAATTTCATATACATCGCCTATTTCAGGAGGTCTGGTTTCACCGCATGCAGCAGAATTGTGTGATGGTTCCATGTGAAGAGTGGTATACCCACTCGGGGTGAATCGGCCAATTGTTCTCATAATTTTTCCTTTCTTTTGTTTTCGGTTAGATAATTGTTGCTATCTTCTACTCATATACTAGCACATTGATTTCGGGTTGTAACGAATGTTGTGTAATACCAGAAAGACCCTTCGGCATCTGGAAAGGTCTTTGGAATGATTGTGATTGTGTTTTAGAAGGATACGGTATCCATTTTGATGTCATTGTCATTAAAAACCATCATGCTGCAGTCATTGGTGATGGTTGGTTTCCATCTAGAACCTTTTCATTTGCAGGAGAACCGGTTTTGGCAAATGCGATGATGGATGAGACTAATGCATCTGATAGATGTCTGTCCCAGTCTGTCATCGGTCTCCAGCATTTGTTAATGGAGCCAAGTGTATACAAGAGTTCTGCACTGTGGAAAGCTCCGGATTCATCGCCAGGAAGCTGTCTTTATTGCGCTCATCATTGACGATTTCAGGAATTTCCTGAACCAGGATGTTCTTTACTTCTTCATTGGCAAGCAGATCATGTATGGTGCCATTGACTGAATACATGTTCTTCATGAAATCTCCCTGGCCGTCTTCATTCAAACCCCTTACGGGTTACAGACCCGTCAAGCCGGAAGATGCCGCTGATTATGTAACATATCTGCCTGATGATCAGTCATGCTGTATCACCGGTGCATTGAACCGGATCGATGGCAGCATGCACCTGGTGTAAGAATCAAAAATCACTGACCTTTCCTTTGGGATTCCCGTTATCCAGGAATCCCATTTTAATGGTTTTGTTTTGTTCAACCACGTTGTACGAAAAAAGACCTTTCCGTTTTCAGGAAAAGTCTTTTTCCGACAGGATCTGCTGTCTGTTTACAAAGGATACAGTTGCCTTCTGCTGCCTTTGTAAATGAAACAGTGCCTGTTTATACCATCAGAACCGATACTTTGAAGATATATCATTTATGCCAAAATTTGATCACATGCGTGTTTCCGGCTCTTCAGGCATGAACAGACCAGTCTGTGTCATTCTTTTTCAGCAGCCTCCAGAATCTTTTTCACATTGGCTGTGCCGTTGCGGATGCCGATATGGCATACTGCTGAAGCAAACATGAAGAACAGCGCGATAACGATGCTGATGACACCAAGGATGATGCGCTTGGGTTCAGACTGAAAAGCGAACCATGCAGCCAGGATTCCAAATGCGGAAAAAAGAACCGATGCCCCGCGCCATAAGGCGATTCTTCTTAGAGCCATGCTCTGCATGCCGGCTTCCTGAATGAGTTTTTCCTTTTTTTCTTTGCTCATATGCATTCACTCACAATAAGGGAAAGGCTGCAGTGCGCCACTTCACTGCAGCCATTACAAACACGGAAACAGAAAAGGAGAGTTTTCGTGTTGTTTGGGTCAGATTAATATGCCAGACCCGGATCGAAGAAGCCGACAAGTACGCCGACAAATGCAATTACAACAAGCAGCAGCATGACCTTGAGCGGTGAAAGACGCTTTTTGGACATCAGCCACCAGCAGAAGATAACCACGATTGCTGTCAGGAGTCCCGGGAATACGCTGTCGAGCTTTTCCTGCAGGACCATGTATGCTTCACCTGCACTGTTGTACAGGGCAAAGCTTGTTTTAACGGAAACCCATGTAGCAGATACTGCACCGATGACGATGCCGCCGAGTGTTGTGACTGCTTCACGGATCGCTTCACCGATGTCGCCGATCAGGAATTCAACAGCCTTTGTACCGAGTTCATATCCCTTGTAGTACAGCAGCTTCATTCCGAAGTAAGCAAACAGGTTCCAGACAATGATATAGAAGATTGCACCGAGCGGTGAACCGCCGGTGGACATGCCCATGGCAATACCGAGCAGAATCGGGATGACTGTACCGACAACCAGGGAGTCGCCGATACCGGCGATCGGACCCATCAGACCTGCACGCAGACCGTTGATGGTTTCATCATCGACATCGTCGGAGCCGTTGGCTCTTGCTTCTTCAAGACCGGCTGTGATACCGACAACGACGGCACCGAACTGAGGCTCAGTGTTGAAGAATGCTGTATAGGTGTTCATTGCAGCGGCCTTGCGGTCTTCATCGCCTGCGTAGAGTTCCTCTACCAGCGGCAGCATGGAAACCAGGTAGCCGAATGTCTGCATGTGTTCCTGCGAGAAGCAGGTCAGGTTGCCGTAATACCAGTTATGGAAGGATTTCGACAGAGCCTTTTTGGAAAGTTTCTTTGTTTCAGTCATCTCAGATTTCCTCCTCGTCATCATCGAAATCCGCAGCGCCTGCAGCGGCCGGCTTTCTCAGCTGGAGCAGCTTCAGCTTATAGATCAGAATTGCAAACATACCCGCAACAACAGTTGAGGAAACCAGGTTGATTCCCATGGAAGCGGCCAGTGTGAATCCGAACAGATACGGAATGAAGTCTGCTGCGTTTCTGACAATCTGCTTCAGCAGGATCGCAATACCTACGCAGGGCAGAAGCGAACCGACTGTGAACAGTGTCTTCATGGCAATGCCGTCCATCGGCAGCGCGACCTTGATTGCGTCAACTACGTTTGCGCCGAGCTTGCACATGATAACAGTAGGAATCAGTGAGAATACGATATGGGAGATCCAGGGCAGTACCATGTCAACCAGGTAAAGCTTCTGGTAATCTCTCTTTTCGACTGCTGCCCAGCCGATGTGCTGCCACAGCAGGTTCATGGTTGCTGTACCGTAGAACAGTACTGTACCGACAGTACCGACCATGGTTCCAAAGGAAGTAGCTAATGCAGCTCCGTCTGCTGAGGAAGCTTCAAGGCCGTAGCTCTTGAGGGCAACCATTGCCAGAGGAATACCGATGTAGGAAACGGCACGGACATCCGCGGATACTGTTCCGCCCGGAGTGACCAGTGCGATGTAGACAACCTGCATTGCTGTACCTACCATGATGCCGGTAGGAATGTCGCCGAGAATGATACCGCAGACAAGGCCGCCGATCAGAGGTCTTCCCAGTGTGTAGTTACCGATGGAAGTACCGCCGAGACCGGGCATACTTGACAGCGATGCGAATAAACCAAGCAGAATCGCCTGGAACCAGCTGATAGTCATAATGTTTCTGTCTCCTTATATCAATCAGATTCAGTCATTGAAGCCGAAACGGGAACGGAACTTTGTCCAGTTGCCGATTGCTTCTTCCTTCAGAAGAGCGAATTCAACTTCATATCCGGCTTTCATGATCTTTTCCAGTGCCTCAGCCTCTTCCTGGGTGATGGACTGGTTGTTGCCGAGCTTTGTGGCACCGGGTCTGTCATTGCACGGACCGATGATGACGGTTTTGACGTCGCTCGGCTTGAAGCCCTGTTCGACAAGGATCTTTTCCATGTCGAGCGGGTTTTTGGTAATCAGGAAGTAATTATCCTTGGACGCAAGAACCTTTGCGCTCTTTTCCTTGAATTCATCGAGTGACCAGACAAATGTTTTCTTGCCTGAAGCGCTCTTGTAAGCAGCTTTAAGAACCGGGTTCTTGGCAGCAGCGTTGTTGACAGCAATCAGGCCGTCGCACGGATACTCAAGAGCCCATCTTGTGCATGTCTGACCGTGAATCATACGGTCGTCAACTCTGACAAATGATACTGACATAATTTTCTCCTTCTTAGATGTCGTCGCTTTCTTCTTCCACTGCGACTGTGAATTCCTGGATCATTTCCTTCGCTTCCGTAAGCATTGCGGATCTGACATGTTCTTTGAAGTCATCTGCGAAGTCTTTGGTCAGGATTGTGCTGAGTACAAGCGGCAGGTTCATGCCTCCGACCATGACAGTCCTGTCAAGCAGTCCTTTTTCTGCGATGACATTGGCTGCTGTTGTGAGCGGCGAACCGCCGACGATATCGGCGAAAAGCGCGATTTCGTCTTCTTCTGTGATGTCTTTGAGAATTTCACGTACATTGTCTGCGAATTCATCGGCTCCCATGCCGTTTTTCAGGCTGGTGGAAAGAACATCCTCTCTTGAGGAGCCGGCAAGCATTTCGATTGCTTTGTGCAGACCGGGCGCGAATTCCCCGTGGCTGACAAGAAGTACATACCTCATAATGATGATTCTCCTTTCTGTTTTGCTGAGTTCAGTTTAAGAAAAATGAAAGCGGTTATTCATGTGCTATCTGTCACCAAAACAGATGACAGATGTCATGTTTTCCCAGACTATGCAAATTTAGTCGGGGCGAAGCAGTGGCTCCAAGCTATCTCGTGGTGC
>CAMVGT010000077.1 GCA_947167125.1 uncultured Erysipelotrichaceae bacterium | reverse complement strand
CCGTATTCCCGGGTGACATCATCGTCGGAGATGGCGATGGAGTGGTAATCATCCCGCAGAAAGAAGCACGTTCCATCTATGAAGCCACTTTGAAGATTGAAGAAAAAGAGGCAAAGATCATGGAACATATCCTGAGTGACGGAACCTACGAAAGACCGTGGGTCAATGAAAAGCTGAAAGAAATCGGCTGCGAAATCAGATAGCCCTCCCCAGGGAGCTGCACTGAACCAAAGGTGCAGCTTTTTTCTTTTTCAGTCAGAAAAAAACAGGAGCGGATTTTCCGCGCCTGTGATCGCACCATACCGTTTTATGTTTATGTTGATCATGATCTCCGCTATAATCAGAAGGTAAAAAAACGGAGAGATTTATGAGTAAAGCGGATATTGAATTTATCAACATGTGCAGGGACATTCTTGAAAACGGCACATCGACAGAAGGGCAGAAGGTAAGGCCGCACTGGCCGGACGGAACACCTGCCTATACCATCATGAAGTTCGGTGAAATCAACCGCTTTGACCTGCGGGAAGAATTCCCGATGTTAACACTGCGCAAAACCGGAATCAAAAGCGCAACTGATGAGGTGCTGTGGATCTGGCAGAAGAAATCCAACAACATCAATGATCTCGGACCGCACATCTGGGATGAATGGGCGGATGAAACCGGGTCGATCGGAAAAGCATACGGCTATCAGATGGCAGTGAAGCATTCCTGCAAAGATGTAAAGGATGAAGGACTGGTCAATGCCTTCCCTGAATATTATGAATTCGCAAAGAATGAGGAAGGGGAAGACATCTTCCGTGATTCTGAAACGGGACGCGTCGCGGCTGTAAAGAAAAACGGAAAATGGCATATGGACCAGGTTGACAAGGTCATCTATGATCTGAAGAACACACCGTTCTCCAGAAGAATCATGACAACAATCTGGAATCCGGAAGATCTGGATGAAATGCATCTGCAGCCGTGTGCCTACAGCGTGACATTTGTGGTCAGCCAGGAAAAAGGAAAAGAAAAGCTCACCCTGAATATGATTCTCAATCAGAGAAGTCAGGATGTTCTTGCGGCATGGGCATGGAACACATGCCAGTACGCGGTTCTTCAGCACATGATCGCACAGGTCTGCGATATGGAAGCAGGTGAATTCATTCATGTGGATGCCAACGCGCACATCTATGCACCGCGTCACATCCCGGCCATTGAGGAACTGATTCAGCGTACACCCCAGCCGGCTCCTGAGTTCTGGCTGGATCCTGAAATCCATGATTTCTACCGTTTCACCAAAGACAGTGTCGCCTTAAAGAATTATGTTGTGGCAGGCGAACAGATCAAAAACATTGAAATCGCTGTATAAGGAGGAAACGCATTATGAAAGCAATCGCTGCAGTCGATCAGAACTGGGCCATCGGCTACAAGGGACAGCTGCTTGTCCATATTTCCGAAGATATGAAAAACTTCCGCCGTCTGACTTCCGGCAAGACAGTCATCTACGGAAGAAAGACACTGGAAACATTCCCGCACGCCAAACCCCTTCCCAAAAGAGAGAACATCATTCTTTCCAGAAATCCGTTCTATACAGTGGAAGGCGCAAAGGTTGTCCATTCCATTGAGGAGCTGAAAGAACTTCTGCCGGAAAATACCGATGACTTCATCGTCATCGGCGGCGACAGCATCTATCACGCACTTCTTCCGCTCTGCGATGAATGCATCATCACAAAGGTTGAAAACAGCTATGAAGCAGACGCATGGTTCACAAATCTGGATGAAGATCCGGAATGGGAATGCGTGGAAAGAGGAGAGGACAGGGAGGACGAAGGTCTGATCTTCCACTTCGACACATACAGAAGAATCGGTTAAGGAAAGCGCTGAAAAGCGTTTTTCTTTTTGGACGAAAGTGGTGGGAACAGACTGAAAACCGGGGATCAATGGCATAAATGATGATATTTGTGCAAAAAAGCGGGTAAAAGGGGAATGCATGTACGCGGAAGTGGGACCGGGTGGAGTAAAATCCCGTTTTCTGAGAAAACAAAAAAGCATGAGACCTCAGTCTCATGCCTGTAAGAATCTCTCTATCGGAGTTTTTTTTATAATGCGTCTGCCATCTGTCTGATCGCATCCATGAAGTTTTCATCATGATTTGTGATAAAACCGGCATCTTCAAGTTTCAGATATCCGAGGAAATCCCCGTCAAAGGAGAATCTTGCGCCGGTATACATATCAGGATCCCCTGATGCTAAGAACATAGCTGCCTTTTTCAGGCTTTCCGGTGCCTTGGGATAGAGTGAAGCATAGAAGCGGTCAATGACGCATTTCAGCTGTCCGCTGATGCCGTGATAGTAAATCGGGGAAGCCAGTACCAGCATTTCCGTATCTTTGAGAAGGGTATAGATCTCTTCCATATCATCCTTCTGCGCACAGCGGCCTTCGCCTTTGTTATGACAGAATTCACAGGCAAGACAGCCGTTGATATTCTTTCTGCACACATCGATCACAGTCACTTCATGACCCTTGTTTTCCGCAGTTTCTCTGAATGCGGCAATCATTGCGGCAGTTGTACCCATCGGGCGGGGACTGCCGTTCAGTACCAGTATCTTCATCTTCTTCCTCACTTCAGGCATGTCTTTTCAAAGACATGCAGGTATTATCGCAGATATTCGTTAAAAAAGTCAGCTAATTTTTCAAAAGGAATCGCATTTTTGTTTCCGCCGTCATACAGATCGGTATGGGAAGCGCCTTCAATGGCCAGGAATTCCTTGTTGTCTGTATATTTGGAATCCTTGATCATATCGGCATAGGCATCTTTTCCGAAGTAGAAGGAATGTGCTTTGTCACCATGCATCACCATAACAGCGCTGCGGATTTCATTTGTGTATTTCAGGATCGGCTGGTTCATGAAGCTTTCGCATCCGATGACATTCCATCCGCCGTTGGAATTCAGCGATCTTGCATGATAGCCGCGGTCTGTTTTGTAGTAGTCATAATAGTCTTTGACAAAGTAAGGAGCGTCTTCCGGCAGGGGATCGACAACACCGCCGCCGAGTTTGTATTCACCGTTTTTCAGATCTTCCAGACGCTGTGCGCACATTGCGGCACGCTTCTGATAGCGTGCTTCCTCATTGTCTTCCGCATCAAAGTAGCCTTTGGCACGGACACGTGTCATGTCATACATGGTGGAAGCGACAGTCGCCTTGATTCTTGTATCAAGAGCTGCTGTATTCAGTGCCATTCCGCCCCAGCCGCAGATGCCGATGATACCGATTCTTTCCGGATCGACTCTGTCATTGAGGGAAAGGAAATCAACCGCTGCCATGAAGTCTTCTGTATTGATGTCAGGAGAAGCCATATAGCGCACATTTCCTCCGCTTTCGCCTGTGAATGACGGATCGAATGCGATGGTCAGGAATCCGCGCTCTGCCATGGTCTGCGCATAGAGACCGGAGCACTGTTCCTTTACGGCGCCGAAGGGGCCGCATACCGCGATTGCGGGAAGCTTTCCTTCCGCATTCTTCGGTACATACATGTCCGCTGCCAGGGTAATGCCGTAGCGGTTGACGAATGTTACTTTGGAATGATCAACCTTTTCGCTCTTTTCAAATGTCTTGTCCCATTCCTGTGTCAGTTTCAGTTCTTCTTTCGCAATCATGTTTTTTTCTTCCTTTCATCAGTCTTTCTTTTTCATCTGCCGGATCAATGTGTCCAGGCAGTCAATCTGTTTCTGCAGTCTGTGCAGATCATCCATCTTTTCGCATCTGCATAAGCGCAGATGATGAATCAGGTCATCTTCCATGCCTGCTTCCATAAGCATTGCGGCCTTTTCGGCAGCGTGTCTTCCGCAGCCCGCAAGTTCCATTGCGGCTGTCATTTTTTCAAGCTGTGTTTCCATCCTGCCGTTGTGCCTTTCTGTCTGCACTATTGTTATAACGGCTTTTCAGAATTCTTACGAATGGTAATAATGAATATCATGATATTCTAAATATGCATAACATAGAAAAGGGGACAAACAGATGGAAATCCGGAACTTGCGCTATTTTCTCGCCGTGGCAAGAGAAGAGAATATGACCAGAGCTGCCGAGCTTCTGCATGTCAGCCAGTCCACACTTTCCAAAGCACTGAAGGCACTGGAGGAGGAACTGGGCAAAAAGCTTTTTATCCGTCACAGTTTTAGCATTGCCTTAACAGAAGAAGGGGCTCTGTTAAGAGACAGGGCGGAAGATCTTGTTTCTATGGCAGACAAGATTGAAAAGGAATTTCTGTCGCTGGATGATATCACCGGAGGCGATCTGTATCTGGGATTGGCGGAATCCTATCAGATCCGCTATCTTGCAAGACAGCTTCGCATTCTCAAAGAACAGTATCCCGGACTGAACTATCACATCTCAAGCGGCGATACAGAGCAGGTGACAGAAAAGCTGGATAAAGGACTGCTGGATTTCGCAGTCATCTGCGAAACACCGGATCTTAAAAAATATGAATCTGTTGAATTTCCGCAGAAAGATGTATGGGGACTGATCATGCCGGAAGATTCGCCTCTGGCAAAGAAAAAAGCAATCCGGCCCAAAGATCTGGCTGGACTGCCGCTGTTCGGTTCTGAGCAGGGCTGGAACAGTGATATTAAAAACTGGGCAGGGGAATATTATGATCAGCTGCATCTGGAAGGATCATTCCGTCTTTCCTATAACGGCTCCATGTTTGTCAAAGAAGGGCTGGGATACCTTCTGACATTTGAACACATTGTCGATGTTTCCGAAGGAAGCGGACTTGTATTCAGACCGCTGTATCCGAAACAGGAAGTAAAGCTGTATCTGATTCATAACCGGTTTCAGGCACTGACGCCGATTGCGGAACGCTTTTTAAAACAGGCTGCGCACAGTTTCCGTGCTGAATGATCTTCTGATTCCTGTCATTTACAATTCATAAACGAAAAGAACCCACATTCCTTCAATGCATATATGATTCTGCATTTAGGAATGTGTGTTTTTAAGTCAGTTATCTTTATGGAAATCTTCCATCATCGCAATGATTTTATCACCTATGTTTAAGAGATAGCCCATCAAAAGAACTGTTGAGAAGAGTAAACTGACCACAGTAATCTTTTCTTCTTTAAACAATCCGTTATCCCAAAGAACCCAGCAAAGGCGCAAAATAAAAATAGCAACGAATAATTCTAAAGTCATAATATCGGCAGTTCTGCGCTTCAATTGCTTCGTTCTTCTTATTCTCTCCTCCTCTGCCATCTCGAGGATTTCGGATACAGCCCGCTCATTGGAAATGTAGTAAAACCCGAGAATATCTGTAACGGAGGCATCAAGAACACCCGAGAGCCGCGGAAGTACATACAGATCCGGATAAACAATGCCTTTTTCCCACTTCCTGACATCCCAGACCGAAACATTCAGTCTTCGTGCAAGTTCTTTCTGTGTCATTGTGTTTTCTCTGCGCAGTCTCGCAATTCTTCTGCCAACATCGTATTCATCCATTTCAGATTTCCTCCCGTCATTAACAAATAATCACGAATGGTTTTCGGAGTCAACGGATAGTATGGACAGGTTTTCCGTCTGAATTGAAAAAAAACCGGTCCGGTCTTTATTCAGCTTTGATCATGGATTCAATCTCTGAAACAAACCATCCGGAATCAGGAAGACCGCCGGTCATCGTTACTCTTCTTCCGCATTTCAGCAGGTATGCAGGAAGAAAGCGGACACCGAGATTCTTTGCATACCGGTATTCCTGAAAAAATAAAAAAACGCAGCCGTCATTTTCGATTGGCTGCTTCAGCTTCTTCGTACATTCTTTCCGTCTCTTTGATTGCCAGCCGTTCGCAGGCAGTCAGAGGAGTTCTTGAACTTTTGTGATGAAATTCCATGCATGCTTCACAGTTTCTGTACCGCGGACATCCTGCTTTTGCGCCACGCGGGCAGGGACACATCTGCGGATTGTAGAGATATTCAGGTTTCTTTTCCTCCATCTTCAATCACCCCCTCTGTTGCGGCAATGATATCAGTTTTTCTGCAGTTGACAATGGACGCTATCGGACAAAACATGTCATTTTTCGTTATCGGCAAGCTGCCGGAATGGGCTGAAAACCGGATTTTCGGTGTTCTCAGATGCGGCAGGATTCCCGCAGCAGTTCGGGAAACATCTGTATGCGGAATGCAGCTGCATCGCACGGATATCTATGAATGATTGTTCATGTCTTCCTATTCAGTTTCGTTATAGGAGGGCATGCATAAGAAGTATTTTTGTACATAGGAATAACTGCATATACTGAAGAAGGAAACAGGGAGATGAATCCATGAAAAAAGGAATCAGAATGATGACGGTTCTGCTGATGTCTGCCGGTCTGCTTGCAGGATGTGCAGCATCACAGACAGAGAGAACAGAAGAAATACAGGAAGAAGGAGAAGAGACGATGGCTTATACAGAACAGGAAATATGGGTTGAAAACGGCGAAAAGAAAATCTACGGAATTGCATATATCCCCGAACATGAAGAAAAAGTACCGCTTGTGATCTTTTCCCATGAACTCGGCAATGACCATACATCCGGAGAAAGGTATGCAAAGCGTCTGGCGGAAGAAGGATATGCGGCATATATCTTTGACTTCTGCGGCGGAACAGTCGGAGGAAATAAAAGTGACGGCACAAATAAAGAATTATCCATCCTGACAGAAGTCTCAGATCTTGAAGCAGTTCTGAGTGCTTCAAAAACATGGGAATTCACAGATCCTGAAAAGATTGTTCTGCTTGGCGGCTCTATGGGCGGACTTGTGACAATGACAGCCGGCAGCAGACATCAGGATGAAATCGCAGGCATGATTCTTATGTATCCGGCTTTATCCGCAAAGGTCGATGCCGGTACAGAGCTCTATCAGAGCGAAGAAGAGATCCCGGAAGATGTCAGTCTTTTCGGCGGCTGGCTCCATGTCGGAAAGAATTTCATTACCGATTTATGGAAGGTGGACTTCAATCAGATTCTTTCTTCCTATAAAGGCCATATGTTATTGATGCATGGCGATAAAGACGGCACCGTTCCTCTTTCCTATTCGCAGGAAGCAGAGATAATCATTCCTGACTGTGAATTCCATGTTATCAAAGACGGCGGACATGAATTCTTCAATCAGCCGTTTGAAGACGCCATGGAACATATTCTTGCCTATCTCAAAGCACAGCTGGGCAAATAAGATCAGCATCTGCATAGCACAAAAGATACCCGGCACACGCCGGGTATTTAACTTTTTTGCAAATTGTTAAAAACTATTTCTTTGCGATGAATTCTTTGTACACCGCATGGAAGATCATCGGATCCATATCTTCATAGCATTCATAAAGTTCTCTGACCAGGGAACGGAATGCGGGAGTGCGGTTGTGGCATGCACGGACAAATTCCTTCAGAAGACCGTTGAGTTCCAGAAATTCCAGAGTATCTTCCAGGGTGTGATGATCTCTTGTCTTTGAATAGGTGACCAATGCCTTCAGGACCTGTTCGATCTCTTTCTGATCGGCTTTGCGCAGATCTTCCGAGCAGAGATCATTGATTTCTTCACCGATAAAATACAGATCTCCGGTTTCCGCGATATTGAAATGTTCCGGAATGATTCTGTCCATCAGCTCCATGAATACATCCGAATTCAGCCAGCTGTCCCCATGATTGCCATCGAGAATTTCACCGTATTTTTCACAATAGACGGCATTCAGCTTTTCAGCGTCTTTCACCTGTGCATAATCCCTGAGAATTCTTTCTTCATCCATATCGACGCCGAGGTTTTTCAGTTTATCAAAATAGATCTCTGTTGCTGTACCGTACCGTTTTCTCATCAGTTCGATACTTGCGGAAAGCTGGTTATTGACTTTTTCCAGCTCATCGTACCGTTCGTATTTATTCTTTGCCATGTCCTGTTTCCTCTTGATCCGTTTCTACCATTATACACATTTTTATTAAACCTTCCCTGTGTCGGCGAACAAGAGAAAAACAGTGATGGAATCATTGTTCTGAAATTCCGGAAAATGCAAAGCCTGATCAATGACGGCGCCATGTGTTTCTTCATTTTTATCTTTTACCGTCTTTGAGGCGACCTCTTTGTCTCTGAATTGTGTAAACTGAAATCAGGTGAATAAAGAGGAAGAAGATTATGAGCACAATCAGAATTGAAAAAATCAGCATTACCGATACCGATGCCGACTGCATTGTCAATGCGGCCAATGCCGCACTGCAGGGAGGCTCAGGCGTCTGCGGCGCCATCTTCAAAGCAGCAGGCTGGAACCAGCTTCAGGACGCATGCAATGCATACGGTCACTGCGATACAGGAAATGCAGTCATAACTCCTGCATTCAATCTGAAGAAAAACAAATACATCATCCATGCGGTAGGTCCTGTTTACAGGGATGGAAAACATCATGAACCCCAGCTGCTTTACAGCTGCTACAAGTCATCCTTAAAACTGGCAAAGGAAAATCATTGTAAATCCATTGCCTTCCCGTTAATCTCTGCCGGCATCTACGGCTATCCCAAAGATGCGGCATGGAGAAAAGCACTGCAGGCATGCAATGACTTCATCAATGACAACAAAGACTATGACATTGATATCATCTTTGCCATTCTGGATGACCGCATCCTTCAGATGGGAAAAGATGAACTTCAGAATCAGACACATAAGTGAATTATGAGAAAGAATGTTCCGGCATTCTTTTTCTTTATGATCATGAGTACAGCAGACATGCATACAGACAGGAAAAAGTGCAGCTGTGCTAAAATAAAGCTGTACTGAAACAAGTGCGGGAAGCGTGGAAACAGATGTTAACAATAGTATTGTGCGATGATATGGATCTTCATCTGAAGCAGGCGGAGAAACAGGTTTCAGAGATTCTTGACAGACAGGATCTTCCCTATGAACTGCATCTTTTTCATGATGCGGAAACACTGCTGACACAGATTGAATTCAGGGAAATCAAACCGGATATCGCTGTTCTGGATATTGAGATGGACGGGGAAGACGGCATCAGTCTTGCAAAGAAGCTGAATGCGATTGACGGGAAGTGTTCTGTCATTTTCCTTACCGGCTATCTCAAATATGCACCGGATGCCTATTCGGCAGATCATATCTGGTTTGTATTCAAAAACCGCGCGGAAGAACATCTGGAGCCTGCTCTGCTAAAAGCACTGGAAGTTTATAAAAACAATCAGACCGCAAATCCCGGCATTGTAGTAAGAGACAACCGGAATTCCAAGGTGATTCCGATTGAGGATATCCTCTATATCACAAAGGTAGGCAGAAAAGCACAGGTGAAATGCACAGACGGGGAATATTACGATACACGCAGTCCTTCCGCATTGATTCCTTCAGAAATGTCGGAATACTTCCTGCGCTGCCATCAGAGCTACTGGGTTAATTTCAAAATGATCAGGGAACTGGATAAGGAAGAACTTGTACTGAAGAACGGGATCCGGATTCCCATCAGCCGCAGCTGCCGGGAAACCGTAAGGAAAAGATTCTTTGAACGGTATCATTACCATGGGAAGGAAAATGAATAATGCAGGAACAGATTTACAATATTCCTTACCATATCATTGCCAATGTCATTGCGTATATTCTTCAGATGATCGCAATTGAATCGGCAATGGAAAGCAGGTTATCACATACTAAGACACTGCTGATTGAAGCACCGACTGCGCTTCTTTATATCTGGATCATGTTTCAGGCTCCGTTTTTCACTGCACTGCGCGCTATCATCGCCCAGATCTTTATGATGATTGTGGTTTATCCGCTGCATAAAGAGAAATGGTATTATGCATTGCTTATCATTGCCATTACATCGGTTCTGACCGTTCTTGCGGATGCGGGAATGATTGTGATGATTCCCCGTGAGATGATTGTTTCAGGTGTGCTGTTCAATAAATATCCGCTCACTGCGTATTCCATCTATCTTGTAGTGGTCGCTTTCCTGCAGATGATGTTTATCCTTGCAGTAAGGATGTTCCGGAAACGCTATAACAGATTTCATGATCAGATTCCCTGGCTCCTGTTCGCGGTTTTCCCGATCAGCCAGTTAGTCATTCTTGTCGGAACTTTCCGAAGCTATCTTGCGGATGAAACATATTGGCATCCTTCCAATGTCATTCCGAATCTGCTTGTATGCATCATTGCGGATATCGCTCTGTACTTTGCGGTACGCATGGTATCAGACAGAACAGAATTACGAGTCCGCAATGACCTTCTGGAAGACCAGCTTGCGGATCAGCAGTCCTATTACAGAGAACTGTCTTCTTCCTTTGAAGAAATCAGAAAGATGCGCCATGACATTGCCAATCATCTTTACACCATGAAGGCACTGATCACAGAAGGCAAAACTTCGGAAGCGGAAGACTATGCCAATGATGTCATGAAAGAAGATAAAGCAGTTCTTCGTTTTCCGGCATGTGAGAATACTGTTATTGCCAGCTATCTTGCAAGAAAAGCAGATGACTATCAGAATAAACAGATCAAATTTGATACAGAGATCATTCTTCCTTCTGAACTTAACATTCCGAATTCAGATCTGATCTGTATCTTCGGTAATATTCTGGATAATGCGGAAGAAGCCTGCAGCAGGACTGCAGAACCGAAGATCA
>CAMVGT010000076.1 GCA_947167125.1 uncultured Erysipelotrichaceae bacterium | reverse complement strand
GAAGTTCTTCATTGACTTCTGTGACAGTGCCGTTGACCGGCGCGTAGACATCGGATACCGCCTTGACCGATTCGACATCGGCGATGGTTTCGCCCTTGACTGCTTCTGCGTCAGGTTCAGGAAGATTGACGAATACGAGGTCGCCGAGCGCGTCCTGCGCATAGTCGGAAAGTCCTACTTCCGCTTCGGTTTCAGAAATGAATCTGACCCATTCATGAGTTTTGGAATACTTGAGTTCTTCTGGTGTTTTCATAATCAATTATCTCTCTTTCTTATAGAACGGAAGTTCTGTGACTTCCCCTTCAATCCTTTTTCCTCTGATATCAACTTCTACTTTTGTGCCGGGTTCATATGCCTGATCTGTCAGAGCCATCGCATAGGCGCCTTTGAGATACGGGCAGTGTGTGCCGCTGGTTGTATGTCCGACTAATACGCCGTCCTTATAGACATCGCAATGCTCGCGGGCAATGCCTCTGCCGGTCATCCTGATGCCGATTCTGCTTCTGTTTTTTCTGGCTGCGATCGCGTCTCTTCCGATGAAGTCCTTGTTCATCTTCACACCGAAATCAAGACCTGTTTCCAGCGGGGAAATGGTTTCATCCATCTCATGTCCGTATAACGGCATCGATGCTTCAAGACGCAGCGTGTCACGGGCGCCAAGACCGCATGGAATCACACGTTCATCCTCCAGCAGCTTCCGCCACAGGAATACGGCGTCTTCGGGTCTGCAGTAGATTTCAAATCCGTATTCGCCGGTATATCCGGTCTGGGAAAGAATGACTTTCTTTCCGCAGATTTCAGTATCGATGAAGCTGTAATACTTCTGCGGCAGTTCGGTATACTGCGAAAGAATGTCACCGGACAGCGGTCCCTGAAGTGCGAGCTGGGCATATTCATCGGATACATCTTTGAATTCAACTTCACCCTGCAGATGTGCCTTCATCCATTCGACATCCTTGAAGCGGTTGGAAGCGTTGACAACGACAAAGAAATCATCTTCCCCTCTGCGGTAGACGATCAGGTCATCAACACATCCGCCGTCCTCATAGCACATCACGCCATAGCGGACACGTCCGGTTTTGAGATTGGTGTAATCATTGGTCAGAATGTAATTGAGATTGGCAAGCGCGTCTTTTCCTTTGAATGTCACTTCGCCCATATGCGAGACATCAAAAAGTCCGCATCTTTCGCGCACTGCCATGTGTTCTTTGATGACACCGGTCGGATACTGCACAGGCAGAAAATATCCGGCAAAATCAACGATTCTGCCTTCCAGTGCCGCATGTTCCTCATAAAGAGGTGTTTTGACAGTCATATGTAATTATCCTCCGAAAATACTTATGATTTTCTTCATATTCACAATAGCACAAATCCGTATCACTTTCATCTGTAAGGGCTTTCATTTTACCTGCTTTTGAAGGAAATTATCCACTTTTTACAGAACCTGCATATAGCGGGAATACAGTTGTTTCCGGAGTACACACAAAGCCATGCTAGAATTAAAACAGGACGGTGAAATTATGTTTGTGACATTGAATCAGAATGATATTTATTATGAAGTTTCAGGCAGCGGCAGAGACCTGATTCTTGTGCATGGCAACGGCGAAGACCATACCATTTTCAATGAAGGAATCGAAATGCTCAAAGACCGCTTCAGATGCTGGGCAATTGATTCCAGAGGCCACGGGAAAAGCAGCGCGGTAAAGGAATATCACTATGCCGATATGGCGGATGATCTTGCGGCATTTATGGATCATTATGATCTTCATGATGTGCTTTATTACGGCTTTTCCGACGGCGGCATCATCGGTCTGCTTGCGGCAATGAAGACTGACCGGATCAGCACGCTGGTCATCAGCGGCGCCAATCTGACGCCAAGCGGCGTGAAGCCGGGAGTGCATATGGCTATGAAGGCCATCAATTTCCTTCGCCCTTCCCCTTTGATTAAAATGATGCTCGAAGAACCCCATATCACAAAGGAGGAATTGGAGCAGATTCAGATCCCGGTGCTTGTGCTGGCTGGGGAAAATGATGTGATCAAGCAGGGAGAAACCGGACAGATCGCTTCGTTCCTTCCTAATGCGAAGATGCATATCATCAAAGGCGAAGGACACGGCAGCTATATTGTTCACAGCACGAAATTCGTGAAGTATCTGATCTATGCGAACCGGTATCTGAAGAAATAGCATTTTCATCCAATTGTCTTTCTTTTATAATTTCGGTAACAGAAAAGGAGAAAATATCATTTATGCCATTTCCTAAAAACTTTTTATGGGGCGGCGCGACAGCGGCAAACCAGTACGAAGGCGGCTATCTTGAAGGCGGCAGAGGCTTAGCGACTTCCGACGCGATCAAGGGCGGCGACAAGGATCATCCCAGAAAATACACCGTAAAGACAAAAGAAGGTGAAATCCTTGAACTCCCCCGTGAAGCATCCCTTCCCGAAGGCGCTGTCGGCTATATCATTCCCGGCATCTACTATCCTTCCCACCAGGCAGTTGACTTCTATCATCACTACAAGGAAGACATCGCGCTGTTTGCTGAGATGGGAATGAATTCATTCCGCTTCTCGATGAGCTGGAGCAGAGTCATTCCGGACGGAATGGAAAAGGTCAATGAGGAAGGTCTTGCCTTCTATGACGCGGTTGTCGATGAATGTCTGAAATACGGCATTGAACCGATCGTCACCATCGCCCACTTCGATGTGCCGATGTATCTGGCCGACAATTTTGACGGCTGGCATTCCAGAAAGCTCATTGATTACTTCCTGCACTTTGCCGAAGTTCTCTTCGAGCATTTCAAAGGCAGAGTTCATTACTGGATGACATTCAATGAAATCAACATCCTGAGATCCTGGATGCAGCTGGGTATTCATGATGTCAGCCCGCAGGTACGCTACCAGGCAGCCCATCATACATTCGTGGCTTCCGCTAAAGCGGTATTGAGAGGCCATGAAATTGATCCGGAAAACAAGATCGGCATGATGGTCGCCTATGCCCCTGTCTATCCGCTTACATGCAGACCGGATGATGTCATGAAATCCATCGAGCAGATGCGTTTGAAGGAATTCTTCATTGATGTTCAGGTCAAGGGCTATTATCCCAACTACCAGTTAAATAGGTATGAAAGAAACGGCGTGAAGATTGAGATGGAAGATAATGATCTTGATCTGATCGCAAAAGGAACAGTCGACTATATCGGCTTCTCCTATTACATGTCCTCCACTGCTTCCGCAGATCCCAACGCTGAAAAAACCGGCGGCAACCAGATGGCTTCCGGAAAGAATCCGTATCTTGAAGCTTCCAGATGGGGCTGGCAGATTGACCCGATGGGATTAAGAATCTCACTCTGCCAGATGTATGAAAGATATCATATCCCTCTGATGATCGTTGAAAACGGTCTCGGCGCTCTTGATACAGTGGAAGAAGACGGCAGCGTTCATGACAGCTACCGCATCAACTACATGCGTGATCATATCAAGGCCATGAAGGACGCGATTGAACTGGATGGCGTTGAGCTCTGGGGCTATCAGCCGTGGGGCCATATCGACCTTGTATCAGCCGGTACAGGCGAAATGAGAAAGAGATACGGCTTCATCTTTGTCGACCGGTATGATGATGGAACCGGTGATTTCTCAAGAAGAAAGAAGGATTCCTTCTACTACATGCAGAAGGTCTACAAGTCAAACGGCGAAGTCCTCGATTAACCGTAAAAAGGAAATGCTGCCTCGTGATGAGACAGCATTTTTTTATAGATGCAATTCCATTTTTACATGCGGAATTCCGTCTTCCAGAAATTCATGCGAACATACCGCAAAGCCTTCTTTTTCATAAAAGCCTACGGCATAGGTCTGCGCTTCGAGAACGAGTCTTTCGGCATGCAGGATTTCTTCTGCAGTTTTCACTGCTTCATGAAGCAAAATTCTTCCGTATCCCTTTCCTCTTGAAGCCGAAACGACACGGCCGATCTGTGCGGTTTTTTCCTGATCTGTTACAGGGAAAACGCGCAGATAGGAAAGCAGATTTCTGTCTTCTTCCAGCCAAAGATGAATTGCTTTGGGATCGATCCCGTCGATGTCGTTGTAAACACAGTTCTGTTCGACGACAAAGACTTCGTTCCGCAGTTTCAGGATTTCGTAAAGTTTAGAGACAGTCAGTTCTTCAAACCTGCATATATGCATTTTCATGCGGTTATATTACAGGGAATTGATGAAGCGGTCAAATGCTTTACTGCCTTCTTCATTTCTCTTGAATACGCCTGCATCTTCCAGAACACCGGCAAATACAATGCCTGTTTCCTTTTCAATGATTTCATTGATATTGGATTCATTCAGATCATCATAGCGGCTCATGATGTCCTTTGCCCATGCTTCATGGGAAGCGATGGCAGGATCGGACGCGAAGTCCTTGTGATTGATGATCGCGTCTGCGACTTTGGCAAGTTCATCCTTCAGTCTTGCCGGCAGTACGGCCAGACCCATGACTTCGATCAGGCCGATGTTTTCCTTCTTGATATGATGCTTGTCCGCATGGGGATGATAGACGCCGAGCGGATTTTCTGCTGTTGTGATGTTGTTTCTTAAAACCAGATCGAGCTCATAATCTTCCCCTCTTCTTCTTGCGATCGGAGTGATGGTGTTATGTGCTTCCCCATCGGTTTCATGGAAGATGAATGCGTCTTCATCATCATAGCTGCGCCATGTATTGAGGATATGTTCTGCCGCATCGATGATTCTTGTGCGGTCTGCGCCTCTTAAGCGGATTACGCTCATCGGCCACTTGACGATGCATGCACTCACATCTTCAAAGCCGTTGATTGTTACATCCCTGTCTTTGCCGGCTCTTGCCATGGCAAATTCATAATGGCCGCCCTGGTAATGATCATGGGAAAGAACGCTTCCGCCGACAATCGGCAGATCGGCATTGGAACCGATGAAGTAATGCGGGAAGACAGTTACGAAATCCAGCAGGTTTTCAAATGCGGCACGGTCGATATGCATCGGTGTATGTTCCTTGTTGAGAACGATGCAGTGCTCATTGTAATAAACATACGGGCTGTACTGCAGGAAATAATCCCTTTCATTCAGCCTGATCGGAATGATGCGGTGGTTCTGTCTTGCCGGGTGATTGAGATGGCCTGCATAGCCTTCGTTTTCAATGCATAAGAGGCATTTGGGATAGCCGGAAGACTTTGCCTTTCCGGCTGCGGCGATGGCTCTGGGATCTTTCTCAGGCTTGCTTAAATTGATCGTGATATCGAGTGTTCCGTATTCGGTATCGACGGTCCACTTGCGGTCTTTTTTGATACGGTCGCGGCGGATATAGTTTGTATCATTGGAGAATTCATAATACCAGTCGGTTGCCTTCTGCGGAGATTCCGCATACAGCTTTTTGAATTCTGCGATCACTTCTGAAGGTTTCGGTGTGATCAGTCCCATCAGCTTTGTATCAAGAAGATCGTAATAAGCAGCTGAATTGCCGTCGACAATGCCGTTATTGTATGCGATATCGCAGAGATCCTGCAGGATCAGATGAATGTCTCTGAGATCTCCTTCAATTTCTTCCAGTCCTTCAAAACTCTGTTCGCCGATTGCGTCGAGGATCAGATTGGAAATATAAACTCTGTCTTCCTTTTCAATCCATCCTTTTCTGACAGCATATTCTGTCAGTTCGCTCACTGCTCTGCTCATGATGATTTACCTCCGTTTGTTTCTTTTTATACATTAAAATGATACATCGTTTTTGAAAGCGGTTATATGTCAAAATGTTATTCCTTCATAGTCAAATCTGATCAAAGCTGATACCGTCTCTTGTCAGGATCGCCCTGATCTTTTCATTTCGCCTGTATGCCGCATTTCTTAATTCATAGGACAGCTGCTCATATTCAAAGAAATCTTTTCCTTCAATCAGTTCCTTTTCAATATCATAGGGAACCTGTACAAAGGAGAAGGTCTGCGTTCCTGCATGATCCTCCATGATCAGATACTGCGCTTCTGCTGTATTTGATACAGATCCGTCCTTTTCAGGATTGCGTATGATATCAAGCGGATTGCCGACGCTGCCGCAGCATATTAATGTGCGGTTGTACAGCCTTGTCATCGTCTGAATATGCACATGGCCGAAGATCACGATATCTGCTGTTTCTTTTGAGATTGTATATCTGCCTGCTTCAAACATGCGGAAGCGCTTATTTGGGGAAGCATAGAGCGTATTGGATTCATCATTGCTTAAGGAATCAGGACCGGCATGAAACATTCTGACAAGCCTGCCATTGATCGATTCTTCATGGCAGTAAGGCAAAGACGCAAGCCATTCGATATCTTCCTTTTCCATTGTTGCCTGATAGGCTTCGATCAGCTTTCTTTCCCGCCCGCTTTCCGCTTTTAAAGCATCGCGTGAAAAATATTCATCGCAATTGCCGGCTATGGCGATATCGCATTTTTCCTTGACCAGCTGAACGCAGTCGTGGTTATGAATTCCTTTGGCGACAATATCGCCAAGGCAGATGATTCTTTTGATTCCCCTGCTTTCGATATCTTCGAGAATACGTTTTAAAGCTTCCCTGTTGCCGTGGATATCGGTGATGACTGCTGTTTTCATCCTGTGCCTCCATACGATCATCATTATACGAAAAAAGAACCCGTTTCCGGATTCTTCTTATGAAAGTCAGGCCTGTTTTTCAGCCAGAAGCTTCTTTGCGGAAGCGATTCTGACACACAGTGTGAATACATCCATCGCGCTCTGCAGTTCTTCAGGGCTCGGGAATGTCGGGGCAATACGGATATTGGAATCGTTGGGATCCTTTCCGTATGGCCATGTGGCACCTGCCGGTGTCATGACAACGCCAGCCTTCTTGCATCTGGAGACGATGTCTTTTGCGCATCCGGGCAGAGAGTCGAACATGACGAAGTAGCCGCCCAGCGGATTTGTCCATGTGCCGATGCCGAGTTCGCCGAGATCCTTCTGCAGTGTGCTGACGACGATTTCAAATTTCGGACGGATGATTTCCGCATGTTTGCGCATGTGTTCCACCATGCCGTGGATATCGCCGAAGAAGCGGACATGACGCAGCTGGTTCACCTTGTCGTGGCCGATTGTCTGATGGCGCAGATGGGAAAGGAAGTCTTCCATATTATTCGGACTTGTCGCGACTGCCGCGATACCGGAGCCCGGGAATGTGATCTTGGATGTGGAAGAGAATTTATAAACAAGGTCAGGATTTCCTGCTCTCTTGCATTCGGCCAGGATTTCAATCAGATAGTCCTGGTGATCATCATAGAGATGATGGATTCCGTACGCGTTGTCCCAGAAGATACGGAAGTCAGGTGCTGCCGGCTTGAGTCTTGCGAAGCGTCTGACTGTCGCGTCATTGTAGGAAATGCCCTGCGGGTTGGAATATTTCGGAACGCACCAGATACCTTTGATATCGGCGTCTGAGGAAACCAGATTTTCTACAATGTCCATATCCGGTCCGGTCGGTGTCATCGGCACCGGGATCATTTCAATGCCGAAGTACTGGGTGATCGCGAAGTGGCGGTCATAGCCCGGAACCGGACAGAGGAATTTGACCTTGTCGAGTTTGCACCAGGGTGTGTTTCCCATGATGCCGTGTGTATAAGCGCGGGAAATTGTATCGAACATGACGTTCAGGGAAGAGTTTCCGTAGATAATGATGTCCTTGGGATTGTTTTCCATCATATCGCCGATCAGTTCTCTGGCTTCAACGATACCGGTGAGCTGACCGTAGTTGCGGCAGTCTGTACCGTCTTCGCATGTGAGATCGGAATTGGAATCGAGAACATCCATCATGCCCATTGAAAGGTCCAGCTGTTCCTTGCACGGTTTGCCGCGGCTCATATCCAGACGCATTCCTTTTGCCTGAACCTTGCTGTATTCCGCTTTGAGTTTCTTGAGTTCTTCTGACAGTTCTTCTGCTGTCATTTCAATATATGGTTTCATTGAGACTCCTTTCTTCAAAGCCATCCGGCTTTGATTTAATAAGAATACATGAAAAGAAGGAATGATTCCACACTTTATAGTGTTAAAGTGGTGAAATTTTTCCTTCTTTCTTTTTCAGATTTTCGTATCGATTTTTCCGACTTTGCGGATTTCAATGGTAAAGGAACCGTCATCGTGTTTTACAAATTCAATGAATTCGCTGGAATTGGAATATTCCGAAGGAAATGAAATCTCGATGCCGGTATCGGTTTTGATCTTCTGCTTCTTCATTGACATCTGAATCGACGCCTTCGGAAGCTCCACTTCTTTGGGCAGAGAAACCTCCTCCGCCTTCTTCATGAAGAATTCAGCCATTTCCGGCTTTTCTTCAAACATCTCCTGCACAAGCGTTTCCGTATTGAGCGCCATGCCTTCATTGACGGTATCGGTGATATAGCTCTTCACTTTGCCGAGCACAACCGCCGGTGTTTCATCAAACTCTTCCGCCGCTTCATATGCGATCTCACGCACACTGGCGATGACTTCCTTCTTGGAAATGCCTGCTTCCGCGTCAAGAAGCTTTTCGGTGATGACGGAAATCCCGTCCTTCCATTTAGTTTCATCGCAATAGGAAATCTCATGGCTGATCTGATTGATGAGCGCAAAAGAAGAAACACTCTTGGAAACAGAAGGCAGAGACGCGTTGGCAAAGCTGATTGAATTGACAATCTTCCCTGCTTCTTCTCCGGAGACGCATGTCAGCACTTCCTGTTCTTCAAGCAGGATGAGCGCAAGATACGGCACATCATCAATCCGGTAATCGGCAATCAGAACTTCAAAGCTTCTTGCCTCCTCTTCTTCAAAATAGGAAATCAGAGGACGCAGAACATTGGCGGAAAAAGAAGGAAGATCGGTTTCCTTCTGGAAATAGCGTTCCGTTTCTTTTTCAAAGTCACTGCCTTCATTGAAAGTGCCGGGTCTGACCCGCATATCCCTGGAGCAGCGGTTCACATAGCGCTTTATATATTTTTCCGTATTTTTGTCTTCAAGATCCAGTGACCTCTCCGAAAGACAGATATGATGGTTTCTTCCATCCAGAACATGCAGAATCGCAGTTGATATTTCCGTTCCCCTGACACGTTCTTCAACAATATCATCCATTTCACTCATGGCTGTCATCCTTTCATCCGTAAAGAAAAGACCTCATGGTCTTTTCGCTTTACCTGTTATATATCAATTCCGGATCGAATACAATCCTTGCGTTTCCGCTTGTCACAGCGCATACGGCCCGCCCATGGAACTGTTCGTCTGTCACCTGCGCAGTCTGATCCATCACGCTTCTGCATGCGGCAATCACATCTTCATGGACGCCATCGTACTGGCTGCAGATATACGGCATGCCGGCATAGCCGACATGGCCGTTGTAATCGCGGTCAAAATACGGTTTGAGGCTCTGAATTTTCAATGCGCTGTTCAGCAGTGTTTCCACCGTGCATCCGCTGACGCAGAGCGTATTGCGGTTGCAGGCATCGGCACTGATGAGAATCCGGTTGATTTCATCGAGGATCACAATCGAGCCGGGTGTATGTCCCGGTGTATGGTAAATCCGAAGCGGCCGCCCGCCAAGGTCCATGGTTCCTTCCTGAACCGGAATGAATTCAGGAATCCTGTCCCATCTTCTGACCTGATCCATGGAGAATGCGAAAGCATGATCAGTATCTATACTGTGCAGGGATTCGGCATAGCCATAGCGTTCTTCGTATGTCAGGTTCTTTGCCATTTCGATGTCATCGGGATGAATCATGATTTCTTCAAACTGGTCGATCCCGCCGGCATGGTCGACATGGCCATGTGTCAGCAATACATCATACGGCAGACAGCAGAATGAATCGATCATTCCTTTGAGATCGAATGTACCGGTTCCGGTATCGATCAATAGTCCCCTTTCTTTCCCTTTGAGAAAGAACATGCAGTCGAATCCGTATTCATTGATCAGAAATGTGTCTTTTGCGATTTCACAGATCAGCGGCTGTTTCATTGACATGATTTTTCACCTTCCTAAAGTTCTTTGATCTCCCTGCGGAAGCGGAAGAGTACAACGGCTGTGATGATCATTGCGACAAGCGCAATCAGTGATCCGAACATGATCACAATTGCGGCCGCAGTGTCTATATTGCGGATGACGAGGGCAAGAATTCCGAGAATCAGCGAGATGACCGCATTGAACCATCTCAGATTATGCAGAGCCATGGAATGAACCGATCCTGCTTCATCGGCGATTTCACAGATCACTCCGAGATACAGGAAGGAAGCAGCCGCGCCGATAATGGATTTCAATGCATTCAGGATTGAGATATTGAATTCAGGTGCCATGATGCCGGCAAGATACAGAGCCAGCGTATAAATTGACATTGCCAGCAGAAACCAGATGATATATTTTCTCTCTTTGATATAATCCTGCAGTTTCAATGACGCAAAATACAGCAGCAGCCATCCCAGCCATTCCGGCAGGATGTTTACAGAGACATTGCCGAAATCCAGGTTGATGTTCAGGAATATGAACAGATAGCCGAACGCGGTCAGGGAAACCGCCTTTTTGATGTTTTCATGAATCATGAAGATACCTCGCATTCAGCCCATAGGCTGTTTCAAGTATACAGGATTTCTGCATACATATGAAAAAAAAGAAAGCATTGCGCTTTCTTCTTAAAGTTTTACTGCTTCGCCAACTGCCTTGACATGGAGTCTGTCCGGATTGACGATTCTGCTTCTGACAACTTCCGGATCGCCGTTGAATTCCTTCCATTCCGGTGCGTCCACGCATCCCCAGTGGATCGGCAG
>CAMVGT010000075.1 GCA_947167125.1 uncultured Erysipelotrichaceae bacterium | reverse complement strand
AAATAACGAGAGTCCGTATCTTTACGGGAAGTAAGGTGGTACCGCGCAGTTCAGCGTCCTTTCATACAGGACGCTTTTATATTTCATTTGACAGGAGGAAAGAATGATTAATTTCAAGGAAGATGAACAGCTGAATACGCTGAATCACAGCTGTGCGCATCTGATGGCGCAGGCAGTCAAGCATCTGTATCCCCAGGCAAAATTCTGGGTCGGCCCGGTTGTGGAAGAAGGCTTCTACTATGACATCGATCTCGGCGATGATGTCATCCGCGATGATGATCTGCCGAAGATTGAAAAGGAAATGAAGAAATGCGTCAAGGCTGCCAAGAACATTGTCCGCCATGAGATCTCCAGGGAAGAAGCCCTTGAGCAGTTCAAGGATGACATGTACAAGGTTGACCTGATTGAGCGCATGCCGGAAGGCACAAACATTTCCATGTACACACAGGGCGACTTTACGGATCTGTGCCGCGGTCCCCATGTCGAAAACACAAAGCTGCTGAAGAACTTCAAGCTTCTCAAGCATTCCGGCGCTTACTGGAAGGGCGATGAGCACAACAAGGTTCTGCAGAGAATCTACGGTGTCTGCCTGCCTACACCGGAAGCACTGGAAGCGCATCTGCAGGATCTTGAAGACGCCAAGCAGAGAGACCACCGCAAGCTCGGCAAGGATCTTGCCGTATTCATGTTCTCGGAAACAGTCGGTTCCGGTCTGCCGATGTGGCTGCCCAACGGTCTGACCATGAGACGCGCGCTCAGCGATTACATCATGGATAAGGAACTGGCGCAGGGCTATGTCCATGTCAAGACACCTGTTGTCGTTTCCACAAAGCTCTATAAGATTTCCGGCCATCTGGCACATTATAAAGATGACATGTTCCCGATCATGGAACGCGACAATGACGAATACTGCCTGCGTCCGATGAACTGCCCGGAACACATGATCATGTACAGAAGCACACTTCATTCCTACCGTGATCTGCCGGTCAGAATCGCTGAAATCGCCGATGACTTCCGCTTTGAAGCAGCCGGCGCGATCACCGGTATCGAGCGTTCCCGCGCATTCACGCAGAATGACTCCCATATCTTCTGCCGTCCGGATCAGATCGCTTCCGAAATCAAGAATGTCACCAAGCTGATTCTTGATGTATACAAGGACTTCGGATTTGAAAACTATTCCTTCCGTCTGTCCCTGCGCGATCCGGAAAATGCCGAAAAGTATTTCGGAAATGACGTTCTCTGGGAAAAGAGCGAAAGCGAACTCAGAGCAGTCCTGCAGGAAATGGGCGTTCCATTCTATGAGGCGCTCGGCGAAGCTGCTTTCTACGGACCCAAGATTGACGTTCAGGTCAGAAGCGCGCTCGGACATGATGTTACGCTTTCCACCATCCAGCTTGACTACCAGCTGCCGGAACGCTTCGAACTCGACTATGTCGATTCCACCGGCGCAAAGGTCAGACCGGTTGTCATCCACCGCGCGATTCTCGGTTCCATCGACCGCTTCATTGCCTTCCTGCTGGAAGAAACAAAGGGCAATCTGCCGCTGTGGCTGGCGCCGCGTCAGGCAGTTGTCATCCCGGTAGCACCGGATGCGCATACAGAATATGCCGAAAAGATCGCGGACATTCTGAAGGCACAGGGTGTCAGAGTCTCCGTTGATAACCGCAATGAGAAGCTCGGCTACCGTATCCGCGAAGCACAGACCTCCAAGATCCCCGTGGAACTGGTTGTCGGCGACAAGGATATTGAGGCGCAGAGCGTTACCGTAAGACGCTATGGATCCAAGGATGCCGTTACGCTTTCCCTGGATGAATTCATGGCATCGATCATGGATGAAATCAATTCCAAGCGCTATTCGAAATAATATCGCTGGACATCTTTAAAAAAAGGGTTTAAAGTCATTCTTGTCATCCGACCGTAAAGAGAAATCCGAGCGGGAAGCTGCAGAATGAAACATGTGTCAGTTTATAGACATGTCAGTCTCTGCCGGAAGGCAGAGACTTTTGTTTATCTGATCCATGTGACAGGATGCGCTTGCCGCAGCTGGCGTCGAAACAGGGAGAGTAGCGTTATGGGGTTCCGGTACTGCACAAACTGCCGGATTCATCATCGGGCGGTTGAGAATTCCTAATACGACTTAAGGAATGAACCCGCTTTGGCGAGTGTCGCGACACGCCGGGCGGAATGACCAGCGTTCCGACCGGAAAAACATGCGCAGTTTCTCCGGCCGGACGCTAATACCAAAAGTTAACAACAGGAGTAAATAACATGAACATGAAAAAGATTATCTGTGCAGGACTGGCTGTCCTGCTTGCATCAGGCTGTTCCGCACAGTCTTCCGAAGAACAGCAGCCTCAGGAACAGACCGCTGAAGCTTCCGGATTAAAGATTCTTTCGCCGACAGGCGCACCGTCACTGTCGCTTCTGCCGATCGTCAAAGACGGTAAAAATACAGTTGAAACAGTTGAGGGTGCCGATCCTCTGCAGGCGGCTCTGGTCAATCCGGATCCGCAGTATGATGTCATCATTGCGCCGACCAACCTCGGTGTAAAACTGGCAGCCGGCGGAAAAACAACATACCGTCTGCTGGAAGTTGTGACATGGGGAAACCTGTATCTCATCGGTTCTTCTGAAGAAGATCTCAATGAAGGCCATACTGTTGCGGCATTCGGCGAACAGGCGGTACCGGGTCTTGTCTTCAAAAAGGCCTATGCCGATATCAAGGCGGATGTCAACTTCGGCTATGCTTCCGCGCAGGAAACCATGGCGGCATTAATTGCCGGCAAAGCGGATGCGGCACTGCTTGCCGAACCGGCAGCGACTGCGGCAATCGCAAAAGGCAAGGAATCCGGCAAGGAATTCAAAGTCATCTCCGATGTGCAGAAGCAGTGGGGCGGCAGCGGCTTCCCGATGGCCGGTCTCTTTGTGGAAAGCGGCAGATATGAGGAAACCAAGGCGATGATCGCGGATCTCGTCCGTCAGATGAAGGAATATACAGATGGCGTCAATGCGGATGATCCTTCCGCGCTGATTGAAGATCTCAATGCGGCAGGCATTGAAAAATTCGGTGTGCCGAGTGCTGAAATCATCGGAAAGTGCTGGAGCAGAATGAATATTCATGTGACTGACGCTTCCGAATGCAGCAACGAAGTAGCTGAATTCCTGAAGGTTTTCGGGGTTGAAAGCATTGACGGCGCAATCGCTGAATAAGAGCAGAACATGCGTAAAAGGACAGGAAAACATGCCTGTCCTTTTTATATGGGGCGAACATGTCTGAAATGAGTGAAAAAATGCACAAATACGTGTATAATGCTTGCAGGAGTGAGTACTTTTTGTCATGAAAAAAGAGCATGTAATTACCGCAGCGTTCCTGCTGGCTGCCTGGACGGCTGCTGCGGCTGCGGTTTCGAATGACATACTGATTCCTTCTCCCTGGCAGACGGCAGTATTTCTGCAGCAGATGCTCGGGAAATCAAGCTTCTATTCGGCAATCGGGGCAACGGTATTCCGGATTCTGTGCGGGTGGACGGTCAGTCTTCTGCTTGCGCTGGGTCTCAGTATCCTGTGTTACCTGTATCCGCGTTTCAGGCGGTATTTTGAACCGCTGCAGATTCTGACGCGGACGATTCCCAATGTCAGCTACATCATCATTGCCCTGATCTGGCTTGGATCGGAAGGGGCGGTGATTCTGGTCAGCTTCCTGATTCTGTTTCCGATCTTTATGAACGGATTTCTCAATCAGCTTGACCGGGAAAGCAGGGACATCAGGGATGCCGAAGCCATTTATCCGGAAACTGTAAAGAACCGGATATTCAAACGGATCCTTCCCGCGCTCGGCAGTGAAATCCTGTCAACCGGGAAGACCGCTGTCTCCATGGGCTTCAAAGTCGGGGTGATGGCGGAAATCCTCGGCAGCGTTCAGAACGGAATCGGCAGACAGATCAATTACTGCCGTCTGGATCTGAATACGGCCGGCATCATCGGATGGACGGTTGTTCTGATCGTACTGTCCGCACTGATCAATACTTTGTTCGGAAAGATAAACAGTAAAGTGAAGGAGGAACAAGGATGGAAAGACTGAACGGGGCTGCGCTTGCGAAGATTGACGCGATCGTAGCCAGCCACAAGGGCGAGCCGGGCCCTTGCATCGTCATGCTGCATGACGTACAGAACGAACTCGGCTATGTGCCTTTTGAAGCGATGGAAAAGATCGCAGCGGCATGCGGAACCAGCGTTGCTGAAGTTTACGGCGTAGTAATGTTCTATGCACAGTTCACAACGGAGCCCAAGGGAAAGCATGTCATCAACATCTGTCTCGGTACAGCCTGCTACGTCAAGGGCGGCCAGAAACTGGTTGACCAGGCAGTTGAACTGACAGGCGCTCCGATCAACGGAACAAGTGAGGACGGTCTGTTCTCTCTTGATGCGACAAGATGCCTCGGTGCATGCGGCCTTGCACCGGTAGCGGTTGTCGACGGCAAGGTTATCGGCGCCGCAACAGAAGGCAACAAGCTGCTGACTGAGCTCAAGGCAATTATCAACGAAGAAAAATCCGCGTCCCTGAGGTCCTGATATGCTCGCAAAGGAGATTGCTGAAATTCTTCATGCCGTTCCGCTGACAAAGTGGGATGAATCAGTATGGGAAAGGGAATACAGCCATGTATTCGCGACCGATCTGATGAGTGACGCGCTCGCACTGATTCAGGACAATGAAGAATCCACGGTCCTTCTGACCGGACTATGCAATACTCAGACACTTCGGACTGCAGAAATGCTCGATGTCAGATTCATCGTATTTGTCAGAGGAAAATTCCTTCTCGATGATGCGATTGAGATGGCAAAGAATATGGGACTGGTTTGTCTTGCGACAGATTATACGATGTATGATGCCTGCGGCCGTCTTTATGAGAAAGGATTGACCGGAATTTATGGAAAGCATTCTGCATAAGGAATATACCGTTGTCCAGGACGATTACGTCAATGCCGGAAAGGTATCTTCCGACATCAAATCAACGCTTGCGGAAATCGGTATTTCACCGAAGGTGATCCGCAAAATCGCCGTTGCCAGCTATGAATCGGAAATCAATCTGATCATTCACGCATGGGGCGGCAAGGTGTTTATGGATGTCAACGACGACGGTTCCGTCGCACTGGTATTCAAGGATCCGGGTCCCGGTATTCCGGACCTGGAAAAAGCATTGACACCCGGCTGGTCGACTGCCAGCGAAAAAGCAAGAGGCATGGGTTTCGGCGCCGGCATGGGTCTGCCGAACATCCAGCGCGTCTCAGACGAATTCAATATTGAATCCTCACCGGCAGGTACGACATTATCTCTTCTGTTCAGGTCACCTGTATGAGAAGAAGTGTCGTGCACTATACGCTGGAACGGTGCATCCGATGCATGAAATGCGTCAAGGCATGTCCGACCAGCGCCCTGTCGATGATCGACGACAGAGTCAGCATTGACCAGAACCGCTGCATCAACTGCGGCAGATGCATCATGGCATGCCATAACCGCGGCATTCTCGCACAGGGAAGCACGCTTGAGGATATCGGCAGCTATGATTACACGGTCTGCCTGGTGCCCGGCGCCCTGGTCAGCCATTGCGCAAGTCTGGAAGAGGCGGAAGATCTCTTCCACGCGATCCGGATGCTCGGTTTTGATGAAGTCGTGGATATCACCGAATATACTGCACTTCATTTAAGAGAAATCGAACTGATGGCAGAAGAAAACAAGGGCGATCCCTTTATCGCTTCCTTCTGTCCGGTTATCGGCAGACTGATTCAGACCAGCCATAAATCGCTGCTCGATTCGCTGCTGCCGATCAAATACTGTTCGGAAATCGCCGCCAAAGATATCCGCAGGAAACATTCTGACAAAAACATCGGTATCTTCAATCTGTGCGAATGTGAATCAAAGCTCGAACATGCCAAATACCCGTACGGCAATCCCGAATACGAAGTGGATCATGCCCTCGCGCTGACGGATGTGTTCCCTCTGATCCGCAAAAACATGCACAAAGGAAAAGATCCGGTCAGTTTCTGCAAGGAAGGCCTGCAGGTATGCAATCCGCAGCGGATTGTACAGAAGGACGGCTATCTGATTGCGGATGGATATGACAAAGTTTCGACGGTTCTGGATATGGCCGAATTCGGTCTGCTCAATCAGTTCCGTCTGCTGATCCTGTATCCGTGCTTCAACGGATGCATCGGCGGTCACATGCTGTGGGGCAACAGCTTCCTTGTGACCAACAATATTGACGCACTGACTGCCTCGCGCACAAAGCCGGCCGCGGATCTGCCGTTTGATGAAATCTATACGGAAGAATTCAATAAGCCGGATGATGATTCCCGCTCCTTCCTGGAAAGGACGAAATTCTTCCGCTCTGTCAATGAAGAATTCGAACGCCTTCCGGGGTACGACTGTTCGGCCTGCGGCATGCAGACATGCCGTGTGATGGCGGAAGAGATCGTAAAGGGAAACCGGAGCGAAGATGACTGCAGGGTTCTGAAAGCCCTGAAGGAGACACACAATGACAATCAAAGAACTGATTGAAAAAACAGGATGGAAACTCGCGACACCAACGCTTGACACATCGGCTGAAATCGTCGGCGCATACTGCGGCGATCTGCTCAGCTGGGTAATGGGCAACGGCGAACCGCAGCAGGCATGGATTACCGTTCAGGTACATGCCAATGTCATTGCGGTTGCACTGCTGAGAGAATTCTCATGCATCATCGTCGCGGACGGCGCCAATGTGACAGAAGAATTCGCAGCCAAGGCAGCTGCTGAAGAACTTGTTGTCCTGGAAAGCGGACTTCCTGTTTTCGAAAGCGCGAAGAAGCTTGTAGAGCTGGGAATCTGATATGTTCTACGATCTGCACATGCACAGCTGTCTGTCACCCTGCGCGGATGATACCATGACGCCGAACAATATCTGCAACATGGCATTCATCAAGGGGCTTGACCTGATCGCGGTGACAGATCATAACTCAACGAAAAATCTTCCCGCAATTGCGGAAGCGGCTGCGGGACTCGGCCTGAAAATGCTTTATGGTGCCGAACTCGAAACCATAGAGGAAGTTCATGTGCTGGGATTGTTCAATACATTGGAGAAGAGCCAGATCTTTCAGGAATGGATTGATTCAAAGATGCCGGATGTGAAGAATGATGAAGAATTCTTCGGGCATCAGTGGATCATGAATGCCCAGGATGAAAAGATCGGCGACGAACCAAGACTTCTTCTGGTATCGCTCAACGCGACGCTGGAAGAAACAACCGATGCGATACATCAGTACGGAGGAAGGGTGATTCTGGCCCATGTGCTGGACAGAGCCAACAGCGTGACTCACCAGCTCGGCTTTATCCCGATGGATCTTCCGTATGACGGGCTGGAAGTCAAAAATGAGGAACAGCGCCTGCGTGTGATTGCATCGAATCCATGGGTCACGGAAGATTCGACCAACTGGTTTATCGATTCAGATGCGCATTATCTGACCGATATCAGCGAGGCCGACCACTTCCTGCGTGAATCCGTTTATAACAAACTGTGGGGTGATGACGTATGATGGAAGATCTCGCCATGCACATCCTGGAAATCCTGATGAACAGCATCAAGGCAGGCGCAAAGCTGATCACATTGAAGATCAAGGACAGCCTGAATGATGACATCATCGAATTCTCCATTGAGGATGACGGCAAAGGCATGGATGCTGAGATGGCTGCGAGAGCGGCAGATCCGTTTACCACATCCAGAACAACGCGCCGGATCGGCATGGGACTTGCCTTTATGAAAGGCCTTGCCGAAACGTGCGGAGGTTCGTTTCAGCTTGACAGCACACCCGGTGTCGGAACCATCGTGAAAGCTTCCGTCCAGAAGCTGAATATCGATACACCGGAATTAGGCGATCTCGGGGAAATGATGATGGAATCCATCCAGTCCGATGAAAAGATCGACTATGTGCTGGAATATACGACCGATTACGGTCAGTTTGTCTTTGATACCCGGATCATTAAAGAGGAACTGGCAGGTGTCAGCCTGCTGGAACCGGAGATTCTGATCTGGATTAAAGAATATATTAATCAGGGAATTGAACAGGCTAAGGAGGACACACAACAATGAAAAGCTTGGAAGATCTCAAGAAGATGCGTGAAGCAGCCTTAAAGAAGGTTGAAATGCGCGAAGGCGGCAAGGATTACCGTGTTGTCGTAGGTATGGCGACATGCGGCATCGCGGCCGGCGCAAGACCTGTGCTGAACCGTCTTGTTGAGGAAACAGCAAACAACGACTACAACTGCGTAGTCACACAGACAGGATGTATCGGTATGTGCGTCTATGAACCGATCGTCGAAGTCTTCGGAAAAGAAGGCGATCACACAACTTACGTCCATGTTGATCCGGAAAAGGCTGCACGCATCCTGAAGGAACACATCGGCGAAGGCAAGGTCATCGAGGAATATACCGTCGAGGCTGCAAGGAAAGAGAATGGTAACGCGTAATGCCCAATTACCGTACGAATATTCTCTGCTGCGCAGGTACAGGCTGTACTGCCAGCAGCTCGGCACTGATCTTTGACCGTTTCAATGAAGTCCTGAAGGAATACGGACTTGACAATGAAGTCAACGTTGTCAAGACCGGCTGCTTCGGCTTATGCCAGAAGGGACCGATTGTAGCGGTTTATCCGGACCAGGTTTTCTACAGCCACGTAAAGGTTGAAGACGTTGACAGAATCGTTGCGGAACACATCTACAAGGGACGTGTTGTAACAGATCTGCAGCTCTCCGACGAAGACCTCAAGACACATGAAAAGATTCTTGATATCAACAAGATCAAATTCTATGAAAAGCAGAAGCGTATCGCTTTAAGAAACTGCGGTAAGATCAATCCGGAAGATATCAGCGAATACATCGCGATGGACGGCTACGCAGCTCTCGGTACAGTTCTGACAACCATGCAGCCGCAGGAAGTCATCGATACAGTCAAGGCTTCCGGTCTGCGCGGACGCGGCGGCGCCGGCTTCCCGACAGGCGTCAAGTGGCAGTTCCAGAAAGATCAGCCGGGCGATGAAAAGTATGTCATCTGCAACGCCGACGAAGGCGACCCCGGTGCATTCATGGACCGTTCCATCCTCGAAGGCGACCCGCATGCAATCCTCGAAGGCATGGCAATCATGGGCTATGCTGTAGGTGCTCATAAGGGTTACATCTACATCCGTGCCGAATATCCGATCGCAGTTCAAAGACTGAACATCGCGATCAGGCAGGCACATGAATACGGACTGCTCGGAGACAACATCTTCGAATCCGGATTCAACTTCGACATCGAACTGAGACTCGGTGCCGGCGCATTCGTCTGCGGTGAAGAAACAGCTCTGATTTCCTCCATCGAAGGCAAGCGCGGTATGCCGAATCCGAAACCTCCGTTCCCCGCTGTCAGCGGTGTCTGGGGCAAGCCGACCAGCATCAACAACGTTGAAACACTGGCCAACATTGCTCAGATCATCCTCAACGGCGCTGAATGGTATGCATCCATGGGTACCGAAAAGTCCAAGGGTACAAAGGTATTCGCGCTCGGCGGAAAGATCAAGAACACAGGTCTTGTTGAAATCCCGATGGGTACAACCCTGCGTGAAATCATTTATGAAATCGGCGGCGGCTGCCCTGACAACAAGGCATTCAAGGCTGTTCAGACCGGCGGACCTTCCGGCGGCTGTCTGACAGAAAAAGAACTCGATACACCGATCGACTATGACAACCTGATCGCTGCGGGCTCCATGATGGGTTCCGGCGGTATGATCGTCATGGACGAAGACAACTGTATGGTTGATATTGCGAAGTTCTACATGGAATTCATCTGCGATGAATCCTGCGGAAAGTGCTCACCTTGCCGTATCGGTACAAAGAGACTGCTCGAAATGCTCACCAAGATCACAGAGGGTGAAGGAACTCTCGAAATGCTCGATGAGATGGAACAGCTCTGCTACGAAATCAGAGACACAGCTCTCTGCGGACTCGGCCAGACAGCACCGAACCCGATTCTCTCCACACTCTCCCATTTCCGCGATGAATATATCGCTCATATCGTTGACAAGAAGTGCCCGGCAGGCGTATGTAAGAAACTCCTTACTTACTCCATCGATCCTGATAAGTGCCGCAAGTGCTCCATGTGCGCGCGCAACTGCCCGGTTGACGCAATCACAGGTGTTCCGGGTAAGGAACCGTATGTCATCGATACTGACAAGTGCATCAAGTGCGGCACATGTATCACATCCTGCCGCTTCGGTGCTGTAGAAAGAAAGTAAGAGGGGAGGACAATCATGACAACAGTGAATTTAAAAATCAATGGCCGTGCGGTAACAGCCGAGGCTGGAATGACTGTTCTGGAAGCTGCCCGCGCAAACGGTATTTACATTCCGACTCTCTGCTACCTCAAGGACATCAACAAATCCGGCGCATGCCGTGTCTGCCTGGTTGAAGTTGCCAGAGCAAGAACACTGTTAAGCGCCTGCACAACACCGGTTTCCGAAGGAATGGAAGTCTTCACAAACAGCGAAAGAGCGCTGAGAGGAAGAAGAAATTCCGTCGAACTGATCATGTCCAACCATAACAAGAACTGCCTCTCCTGCAAGAGAAACCAGAACTGCGAACTGCAGAGACTCTGCGAAGAGCTCGGCGTCCGTGAAAACAAGTACGAGGGCGAGCACACAGCTGCTACTCTCGAAGATGCGTCTCCGGGTATCGTCCGTGACACATCCAAGTGCGTTCTCTGCGGCAGATGCATTGAAACCTGCAAGAAGGTTCAGGGACTCGGTATCCTTGGTCTGGAAAACAGAGGCTTCAAGACAATCGTCGGTCCTGTTTACAACTCCAGCTTCAACGATGTCGACTGCATGCAGTGCGGTCAGTGCGTAACAGCCTGCCCGGTCGGTGCTCTTACCGAAAAGGAAGACATCACACAGGTTATCAAGGCGATCAACGATCCGAAGAAGACCGTTATCGTTCAGACCGCTCCGGCAGTCAGAGCTTCGCTCGGCGAAGAATTCGGCATGCCGATCGGCTCCAGAGTCACCGGCAAGATGGTCGCTGCTCTGAAGGCATGCGGTTTCGACCGTGTCTATGACACAAACTTCGGTGCTGACCTTACCATCATGGAAGAAGGCAACGAACTCCTCGACAGAGTTACAAACGGCGGTGTTCTGCCGATGTTCACATCCTGCTCACCGGGCTGGATCAAGTACATCGAAT
>CAMVGT010000074.1 GCA_947167125.1 uncultured Erysipelotrichaceae bacterium | reverse complement strand
CTTCATGCAGCGCCGCCTCGATCGAATCGGCATCGGCGGATGCACTGACAAGATCATCTGCCAGATGATCGGCAACGGTCCGTACGGACTGGATCTTGCTGTTGCGGAAATATGGCCGGATCAGGCCCGTCTGCAGGGCGCCGATAAAAATGGTGATACCGGCGGCCAGAATAAAGAACGCGAGCCAGAAACGGAATCTGATTCCATGTGTATCAAGCTTCAAACTTATACCCCATTCCGCGTACGGTCACAATGCAGTCGCGGTATTCACCAAGATTTCTTCTGAGCATCTTGATATGCGTATCGACGGTTCTGTCATCGCCGAAATAATCATAATTCCATACTTCTTCCAGCAGGGTCTGGCGGGAGAGCGCAATATTCTTATGCGCTGCCATATAGAGCAGAAGATCGATTTCCTTCGGTGTCATCTGCACTTTTTCGCCGTTGACACTGACTGTTCTTCCCATCGGATCGATTTCAAGACCGCCGAATTTCATGATCTTGCCGGTGTCTCTGTGTCTGCCGCGCTCCAGAACCACCTTGACTCTTGCCATCAGTTCTTTCGGAGAAAACGGTTTGACAACATAATCGTCGACACCCAGCTCGAAGCTGAACAGTTTGTCATATTCTTCCTGACGCGCACTTAACATGATCACAGGAACAGGTTTGATCTTTTTAATCTCCCGGCAAGTGGAAAAGCCGTCAAGACGCGGCATCATGATATCAAGGATCACCAGATCATAATCTGTGTTTTTGATCATTTCGATGGCGTCCGCGCCATCGCCTGCTTCATCTGCGTCATAACCGTTGAGCTCGCAGTATTCGTGTACCACTTCACGGATATTTTCTTCATCATCAACTATTAAAATTCTTGTCATAGGATTTTCTCACTTTTTCGGCACAGCAATGATGTCGTCAAGAATCATTCTGCCCTCTTCCGATATTCTACCATTAAAACGGATATATGTTCCACGAAGCAGAAGCGCCGCGGTTCTGCGGTAAAGCTTGGGCATCACAGCCGCATCTGTTTCGCCTGTTTCATCCGCAAGCTTCACAAAGGCCATCATTTCACCGTATTTCGTACGGTGCTCATGGACACTGCGGATCTGGGCAAAGCCATAGACTTTGCCGATTGTATCTTTGATTGCGGAAAGCGACGGTTCCCGTATGCCGTTGGCCTGACGGATCAGTACAATCGGCTGATCGCCCAGACAGAATCCAAGCGCATTCTTTTCATTTTCGGCAATTTCCTCGCGGTCGTCTTTTCTTCTGACCGGAACCGGTTTGGACACCAGGCCAAGATCAATCGACATCTGGCTGCCGCTGCCGACCTGTACCAGTTCGCCATAGGAAATCGCTTCGTCAAGACAGCCCTTCATCGTGTTTCTGCCCATCTCAAAACAATCCAGGGCTCCGGCATCGATCAGCTTTTCAAAAATGCTTCTTGCCATCTTATGCATCAGCATCCTTGCAATGAAATCGAAGTAATCGGTAAAGGCTCCGCCTTTTTCCCTTTCTTCAATAATTTCCGAAGCTGCGTGATAGCCGACCTCCCTGACTGCGGAAAGCGGCAGAAGTACAGCATCGCCATCCAGAATGTATACAGACATCGACCGGTTGACATTGGGTGAGCAGACACGGATCTTTTTCCTTCTGCATTCATCCACATACAGCGATGTTTTCGCTTCATCCCCGATCACGCTGTTCAGAAGCGCAAGATAGAAATAAACCGGATAATGGGTTTTGAGATATGCGCTCTGATACGCTACAAGGCCATAGGCAACCGCATGCGATTTGTTGAAACCGTAGCCGCCGAATCTGGAAACCAGTTCAAACAGCGAAGCGGCAGTCTGTTCATTGACGCCGCGCGATGCGCATCCGCGCATGAATTCCCCGCGCAGAGCCTGAATCTGATCGTCCTTCTTTTTCGACATTGCCTTGCGCAGCACGTCCGCCCGGCCAAGCGAGAAACCGGCTGCGATCTCAGCTGTCAGCATTGCCTGTTCCTGGAAGATCATGACGCCATAGGTACTTTTGAGCACCGGTTCAAGCTGCTTCAAAGGATAGCGGACCGAAGAAGGATCCGCTTTTGCGGCGATGTAATTGGGAATGCTTTCTGCGCTGGCCGGCCTGTATAAAGCAAGCGCAGCTGTCATATCTTCATAGTTTTCCGGCTTCATTCTTCTCAGCAGATTCTTCATGCCTTCCGATTCAAACTGAAAGACACCGGCAGTATCGGCATTCTGAAACGTGCGGTAAACAGCCGGATCATCGAGACGGATCTGCATAATCGAGAAAGAAGGATCCTCCTTCTGAATCATCCTGACGATTTCATCGATGATTGTCAGATTCCTGAGGCCCAGGAAGTCCATTTTGATGAGTCCCCGCTCCTCAAGATGTTCCATTGTGTACTGGACCGTACGGATGCCTTCATTCAGCTGAACGGTCGGAACGGTTTCTTCAATCGGTTCTCTTGTCATGACAATACCGGCCGCATGGGTGGACATATGGCGCGGCAGTCCTTCCAGGCGCATTGCCGTCTGATACAGATTCTTTGCGCTCTGCGAAGCATCGACAACCTGCTTCAGGCGTTTATTTGTGCGGTATGCGGATTCAAGCGTCACACCCGGTTTGGAACCGATCAGGCGCGTGATCATTTCTGTTTCCCGCATCGGAATGCCGCTGACTTTGGCGATGTCGCGGATTGCCTGTCTGGCACCGAAGGTGCCGAACGTGATGATATTGGCGACATGTTCCTCGCCGTATTTTGAGATGACATAATCAATGACATCCTGACGTCTGTCATCCGGTATATCGGTATCGATATCCGGCATGGAAACTCTTTCCGGATTCAGGAAGCGTTCAAACAGAAGATCGTATTTCAGCGGATCAATCTGCGTGATGCCAAGACACCATGCAACAAGCGATCCGGCCGCGGAGCCTCGGCCCGGTCCGATATAGATCGACTGGCTCCGGGCATAGCGGATAAAGTCATAGACAATCAGAAAATAATTTTCAAAATGCATTTTCTGAATGATTTCAAGTTCATATTTGAGACGGTCGCCGTAAGCCTGCGGCACTTTGTCATTGAGTCTCTTTTTCAGTCCGGCTGCGCATAAGGCAGGAAGATATTCGGAAGCCGGCACATTGTTTTTTGCCTGATACAGCGGCATTTCCGCTTTTTTCAATACATAATCCCCGGTGCACTGGGCGGCGATTTCATCCGTGCGGGCAAGATCATCCGCGTCATACAGCTGTGCCATACGCTGCTGATCCGCCAGAAATCTGCCTTTGTTTAAAGAAAGCCTGGAATCATTGAGCATGGCCGACTGCCGGATTGCGCTGAGAATCCTGAGATCCTGCGCTTCATTTTCTTCCAGATAATAGATTTTATTGAGTGCGGCTGTACAGATATTGAAATTGGAGCAGATCCGCTTCAGTACCGCATTGCGGTCATGCCACAGCTTGGCTTCCTGATAGGAAAGCGCAATATCAAACGGCGGCAGTTCCGATTTCATGATCTGCAGCCGGGAAGAAACTTCTTCAAAATCCTGGTTCACCAGAGCTGCGTCCAGCCATCCGCCTTCTCCATATGCAATTAAGAAGCAGTGATTTGCGGCTTCCCTCATTTCATCAGGTGTACAGATGCCTTTGGATCTTGAAATCTTTGAAGAAAGACGGATCAGGTTCTGATAGCCGATATTATCTTTTGCCAGAAGTAAAAACGGCACATTTTCTTCATGATAGAAACAGACACACTCCATTCCGACCAGCGGCTTGATGCCGTATTTTCTGCAGGCCGCAATAAAAGAAGGAACTGCGAACATGACATTCCTGTCGGTGATGGCCGCTGCGGAAAATCCCATTTCGGCGCTTTTCCTTGCCAGTGCATCAATCCTTACTGTGCTTTCAAGCAGCGTGTAGCAGCTGCGCGTATGTAAATGTACCGTCATACCCATATTATATACCAGAACTTTCAAGTAACATATGTTGCACGTTTAATTTTTTTGTGCAACTTTTTATTGAATTACAGATCCGTTTATGCTTCAGGACTGAAAAGATCACAGATGTAAGCGCTTGTAGGCCATCTTAAGAAAAGATTCAGAATTCAGGGCATCGTTTCCTGCAGTGTGACATGTCAAAATATGATAAAATAGCGACAGGGTTTTTATGTACCCTGAAACAGGAATTGAGGTATGTATGGCAGAGAATACAGAACATACGGAAATAAATGAACTGACACCTGAAGCTGAAACGGACGAAAAGGCATTAAGGAAACGTACGAAGCAGCGCAAGCGTGTCAGGCGTCATAAAAGATGGATGCGCTATCTGACCGGCTTCATGGTCATTGTGGTCGGTATCTACTGCGCAGTCGGAATCTTCGGACTGACCTATGCCGGCAAGCTTCTGAAAGGAATGCCGGAACTGAATATCAATGATTTCATCTCTCCCGAATCCAGTAAGATCTATGACGGCAACGGCGGCCTGATCACCGAAATCGGCACCTACTACCGTGAAAATGTCACCTATTCGGAATGTCCTGAAGCATTGATTGACGCATTCCTGAGTATCGAAGACTCCCGTTTCTTCACGCATAACGGATTCGATATTCCCCGTTTTGCCAAAGCGGCAGTTGAAACAGTCCTGCTTCATAACACCCAGGGCGGTTCCACCTTCACGATGCAGCTGGTCAAGAACTCCTACTTCTCGATCGACTCAACCGACGGTTCTTCCGAAGGCGTGGAACGTGATGCGACTCTCGAATATAAAGCGCAGCAGATTGTGCTTTCGATGATGCTGGAACAGTATCTTTCCAAAGAACAGATATTTGAGCTCTATGTCAACAAGCTCAACTTCGGCGGAAGAATCCGCGGTATCCAGAAAGCAGCCGAATACTATTACGGCAAACGGATCAATGAGCTGACCCTTGCCGAATGCGCGATGCTGGCAGGAATCATCAACCTTCCCAACGGCTACAACCCCTACTCCTTCCTGGATGAGGCGACAAAGCGGCGCGATGAAGTACTCGACATGATGTACTATCACGGCTATATCAATGCGGATGAGCTGGATCTGGCAACTTCCATTAAAGTGGAAGATCTGCTGGTCGGCGAAGACAAGCTGAATGTGGAATCCGCGGACTACGGCGCATATGTGGACGCTGTCATTGATGAAGTGCAGGAAATGACCGGATATGATCCCGTCACAACCGGCATGCACATCTATACAGCTCTGAATCCTGACATCCAGAATGTCATCGATGATATCGAAAATGAAAAATCAAATATCGCCTTTGCTGATGAACTGATGCAGGCGGCAATCGTTTCGATGAATAACCGCAACGGCGAAATCGTCGGCATCGGCGGCGGCAGAAACTACAAAGGCGGCGCAAGACTTCTCAACCGTGCCACTTCCGCATGGAAACAGCCGGGTTCCTCGGTCAAGCCGTTTATCTCCTACGCTCTTGGCTTTGAGTATCTTGGCTATTCGATGGATGAGCTTCTTGAAGATAAGGAATATTCCTATCCGGGTGAAAGCAGAATCCTCGTCAACGCCAACGGCAAATACAGAGGCACTGTTTCAATCAAGGACGCGGTTGCCAATTCACTGAATATTCCGGCGATCATTACATTGCAGAAAGTGCAGGAAAAAATCGGCGGCGACGCGATTGTCGATTATCTGCAGTCAATGGGCATCACAAAGGCTGACAAGGAAACATTCCATCTGTCCTATGCCATCGGTTCGAACCAGTTTGAAATGACACCGAAGGAACTTGCCGGCGCGCATGGCGCCATGATCAACCTCGGTATTTACAACGAACCGCACACCGTGCGCAGAGTTGAAATCATGGGCGGCGATACATTCTATCCGAAGAATCAGAATGTCAGAGTTCTCTCTTCCGGTTCCTGCTATCTGGTCGACCTGCTCATGAAGAACAATGTCGATGTTCAGATTTACAACCTGATGCAGGTATTGAAAAGAAGCTATCCGGTCTATGCGAAAACCGGTACCACCGACTGGGGTACAGACGGTCTGCAGTACGGCATTCCGGAAGCGGCGATGAAAGATAAATGGATGGTTGCTTCAACATCGAAGTATACCAATGCCGTCTGGTGCGGCTATGACTATGCGGTTGCAGGAAAAGGCACATACTTCCAGCAATGGAAGATGCTGCTGAATATTCCGGGCCAGATCAATGAAGCTCTGCTTGATACAGAAGCTGCGATCACCCCTCCGGAAGAACTTGCCGGAGTGCAGATGCCTTCCGATGTCACCTATTCAACCTATGTCTACGGAACTCACCCGCATGTACGGGTCGGTACCGGCTTATACGGTTCCAGCATCACATCGATGGTGTCCACAGCCGGCTTAACCAATCAGCCGCTGATCACCGGTGCGCAATGCGATGAAGGATGCCGTATCAGTTCCAAGACAACAGACAAGGATCCTGATGAAGAGGATGATGACGACGATAAGGAAAAGGACGATGACAGAGATGATCAGGACGGACCTGATGTAACACCTCAGCCGGTTCCTACTCCTGTACCGACACCTGTTCCTACTCCGGTTCCTACACCGGTACCCACTCCCGTTCCGACTCCGGTTCCGACACCTGTGCCTACTCCTACTCCGGCACCTACACCGGATCCGACACCGACGCCGGCACCTACACCTGATCCCACTCCTACTCCGGATACTCCGATCGATCCGACACCGGATCCGGAAGTACCGGAAGGCTGATCCGTATACAGATCCATTCAAAAGGCGGAAAATCAGATCCGCCTTTTTCTTATATTAAGCACATATAAAAAGGACATGCATTGCTGCATATCCTCATGTTTATTTTCTGTAAACGTCCGCGCTTTCCGGCTTCAGTTCTCTTGCCATCAGCGCATGGGCTGCGTCAAGCGGTGTTTTTCCTTCATAGAGGACCTGATAGATCTGCTCTGTAATCGGCATTTCAATCCCCCGCTTTTTCGCTTCTTCATATACGACTTTGCAGGCAAAGACACCTTCAACAGTCTTTTTGTTTTCTTCAAAGAATTTTTTCGCGCCGCCGTCTCTGCCGATCTGATAGCCGGCCATGAAATTGCGGGAGTGGCGGGATGTGCAGGTGACGATCAGATCGCCGACTCCATCCAGGCCGAGATATGTTTCTTCCCTGCCGCCCATTGCGGTGCCGAAGCGTGTCATTTCCGCAAGGCCTCTGGTCATGAGTGCTGCTCTTGCGTTATCGCCCTGGCCGATTCCTTCCAGGATACCGGATGCGATCGCAATGACATTCTTGAGTGCAACGCCGACTTCGGCGCCGATGACATCATCATTGCGGTAGACACGGAAATAGTCATTGGAGAACAGCTTCTGTACGGTCTTAGCGGCTTCTGTATCATCGCTGACCGCGTTGACCGCAGTCATCAGACGGATGATTACTTCTTCCGCATGGGAAGGACCGATCAGAGAAACAACTGCCTTTGTCTTATCTTCCGGCATGATTTCCTTAATCACTTCGGAAAGACGCTTATGGCTTACCGGATGGAAACCTTTGGCAACGTTGATGACAATGACAGGTTTTGCGACAGCTTCTGCAGCCTGCTTTAAAACGGATTCAAGTGCCATTGTCGGCACTGCCGCAAGCAGCACATCGCTGTCGGAAGCGATATTCAGATCGCCTGATGCCTTGATGTCATGGGAGATTTCAGTTTCGAAATATTTCGAATTGTGATGATTCAGGTTGATGTCATCAACCTCATCTTTGGCAATGCCCCACATCCATACATCATGGCCGTTATCCGCAAGAACCTGCGCAAGGGCAGTGCCCCAGCTTCCGGTTCCGAGTACTGTAATCTTCATTCCGATACCTTCTTTCTGACAATGATCCGCACCGGTGTCCCTTCAAAGTCAAATGCGTTTCTCAAAGAGTTTTCAAGGAATCTCTGATAGGAGAAATGCATCAGCTTGGGATCGTTGCAGGAAAGCACAAACGAAGGCGGCTGGGCGGAAACCTGTGTCGCATAATAGACACGGAAACGCTTGCCGTTTCTTGCCGGTGCCGGATTGGTGACCTGGGTATCCGAAATAACTTCATTGAGAATGTTGGTGGGAATTCTGCGGTTGGCATTTTCATAAACCCTGTCAACCATCGGAATAACCGTATCCACTCTCTGATGTGTTTTTGCACTGACATAGATGATCGGTGCCCAGGAAAGATATGCAAATTCCGTGCGTACCTTCTCGGTAAACTTCACCATGGTATGATTATCTTTTTCGATTGCGTCCCATTTGTTTACAACAATGACAACCGGCTTGCCGGCTTCCACTGCATAGCCTGCCACATGCTTGTCCTGTTCACGGATGCCTGCTTCGGCATCGATCACAAACAGCACGGCGTCGCAGCGTTCAATCGCTGTCATCGCTCTTAAAACAGAATACTTTTCAACCGACTCATATACTTTACCGCGTTTGCGGATGCCGGCTGTATCAACGATGACATACGGCTTTCCGTCATGTACAAAGGGCGTATCGATCGCGTCTCTGGTTGTGCCCTGCACATTGGAAACAATTGAGCGCTCCTCTTTTAAAATCGCGTTGACCAAGGAAGACTTGCCGACATTCGGTTCTCCGATGACGGCGATATGAATGCCTTCATGTTCATCCTTGATTTCTTCTTTGGGCATCTGTTCCATGCATGCGTCCAGCACATCGCCGATGCCGATACCATGAACACCTGAGCATCCGATCGGATCGGATAAGCCGAGTCCGTAGAATTCATAGATATTCATCATATGAATCTGATCATCGATCATATTGACCGCGACGACAACCGGCTTGGAGCTCTTCTGCAGCATGGAAGCGATATATCTGTCATCATCGGTCATTCCGGTTTTTCCGGAGCAGACCATCAGAATCACATCCGCTTCATCAATCGCGATCTGCACCTGGGCACGGATTTCTTCCTGATAAGGCTGATCGGCAAGCTGAATGCCGCCGGTATCAATCAGCTGGAATGTATCGCCTGCCCATTCTCCGCGGGTATAGATTCTGTCTCTGGTGACGCCGGGGAAATCTTCAACGATTGAAACCCTCTCACCTGCTATTCGATTAAAGATCGTAGACTTGCCGACATTCGGCCTGCCTACGATCGCAATGACTCCTTTATGCATCAGTTTTCCTCCCTGGAAATGAAAGGTTCAGCCAGGGAATAGATACGGGATACGACTTCATCAATCGTAAGATCGGATGTGTCGATTTCAATCGCGTCATCCGCTTTTCTTAACGGAGAATTCGCACGGTGGGTATCATCATAATCACGCTGTCTGATTTCTTCAGCGATGGTTGCGATATCCGATGTCGGGATTCCCTTTTCTATATTCTGGCGGTATCTTCTTTCCGCACGGGCTTCCGGAGAAGCAGTCATGAAGATCTTCACTTCCGCGTCCTTCAGCACGACTGTGCCGATGTCCCTTCCGTCCATGATAAATCCGCCGGCCTTTGCCATTTCCTGCTGGCGCGCGACGAGGTCGCTTCTGACATTTTTCAATGCGCTGACTTTGGAAGCAGCCATGGAAATCTCATCCTGGCGGATAGCAGTGGAAACATCTTCGCCATCCATGAATACACCGCCTTCGGGTGTCAGGACGATTTCCGTATCCGCCAGCATGCGGCATACAGCTTCCTCATCATCAAGAGCGACATTGTTCCGGACGCATTTCAAAGCTGTGCAGCGGTACATTGCGCCTGTATCGAGATGAACATAACCGAGCTTTTCGCCCAGTTTCTTAGCGATTGTGCTTTTTCCGGCAGCACTTGGACCGTCAATTGCGATATTGATTTTCATAATTAAGCACCTCTGGAGAGTACGACCCAGTAAATCAGAATAAACAGCATGACTACAAGAGCGATAATCAGAACGACGAGAACGAGATTGAGTATCCGGTTTGTATATCTCATCTTGTCATTCACTTCGCTCAGATTGTCCTCATAGCCATCCAGCTGGGCGCGCATCTGTGTTGTTTCATTCAGCAGTCTCTGTCTTGTTGTACGGTCATCTTCAATGGAACTGTAAAGATCATCGTCGACAGTGATCGATCTCTGCACGGGCGGCTTGCCGTTGACAAGACTCTGTACCTCAGCCATGATGTCTTCCCTGGATTTGGGTTCTTCGCTTTCCGCATTCACGGCATCATCTTCAAAGATCTTTTCTGTATTCTCACTGTCATCGTCTGAACGGAACGGAGACATAAAAGGAATATCGGCAGTGTCATTGCGCTTCTTTGTCTGTCTTGCGTAAGGACGGCTGACCGGTTCCTGTTTCTGCGGCTTCTGGATCTCATTGATCTGCTGCAGAATGTTCAGGCTTGTTTCTTCAGATACAGCATTGCCCTGTTCCATGTTGTACTGTTTGACTTCACGGATGTATTCATTGAGATAATCGTTATCCCCGACATTGGAGTCGTTCTCATTGCGGCTGTAATCTTCCAAAGTGAACAGCGGCTGCTTTTCAGCCTGTTCTTCAATTTCCGCCGCGATTTGCTCGAGCGGCTTGTTCATTGCCTCATGCTTGGCTTTTTGAACGGGATTGACCTCTTCCATTTTCTGGAAGTTGTTTTCGTCAATTTTGACCAGACGGTCATTGAATCCTTTCAGTTCCGGTGTGCTGATGGATTCACCGGCAGAACTATCATGCGCGAGCTGTTCTCTCAGCTCTTTGTATTTTTCCTTACGAGATAAAGTAGTCATTTGTTTTTCTCCGTTAAACAACCTATAGGATAACATATTTATATGGAAATAGTAAAACCCCGCAGATAATTCTGCGGGGCTGAATATCACTTCTATTTATGCAGAAGCGGAGAGATCGATTTGTAGATCAGCAGTGTCACGACGGATACTGCAATTCCCTTGATCAGATTGAACAATGTGACACATACAAGGACAAACTGGAATGAATTCTGAATGAACGGGAAGATTGCCTGCCCTGCTCCAAGGATCGCTTCCATAGGGAAATGGGCAATGGCTACAAATGCCGGAATCAGAACGAAGTAATTCAGAATAACGCCGGCAAAGCACGTGCAGAGTGTGCCGAGCACCAGGCCCTTCATTGCGCCGGTCTTTGTCTTGTTATGCTTGTAGAACACTGCTGCCGGAACGCAGAGCGCGCAGCCGATCAGGAAGTTTGCCAGTTCTCCGACACCCATCGTGATGGTTCCGGTAAACAGGAAGTTGAGAATGATCTTGACGCCTTCAATGACAACTGCGGCCATAGGACCGAGTGCGAAGCCTCCGACCAGTACCGGCACTTCCGAGAAATCGAATTTGTAGAAG
>CAMVGT010000073.1 GCA_947167125.1 uncultured Erysipelotrichaceae bacterium | reverse complement strand
AAACAAGAAAGACAAACTGGTTCTTCTTCCTGAATACCGTCGATGTACTGACCGAAGAAAAAAACAGGGCTCTGATCTGCTATGGCGATTCCATCACCGCCCAGGACTGGCCGGATTATCTGACACTGCGGGCAAGACAGCTTGGATATAAAAATGTTTCCATTATCCGCAGAGCGATTTCCGGAACCCGTATCTTAAGGGAATATTCCTGCAAGACATATGCGGCTTACGGCATCAAAGGCGAAACCAGATTCCCGGTGGAAATCAATACAGCAGGTGCCGATACCGTCCTCATCCAGCATGGCATCAACGACATCATTCATCCGGTCGGACTCGATATCAATCCATGGCGTCCGATGAGCGATCTGCCGACATGTGAAGAGATGGCGGAAGGCTATACAAAGTTCTATATTGAACCGGCAAGAAAAGCCGGACTGAAAGTATATACCGGAACACTGATTCCGATTGAAGGATGGCGTACATACGCATCATTCCGTGAAAAGCTGAAGAATGAATTCAATGAATGGCTGAGAACCACCGGACTGGCAGACGGCTGCGTCGATTTCGATCTTGCGGTCCGCGATCCGCAGCGTCCAGCTTCATTCTTAAAGGAATATGATTCCGGCGACCATCTTCATCCTTCCGCAGAAGGCTATCAGGCAATGGCGGACGCGGTTGATGAAGAACTCCTGAAGTAAATAAACGAAAGGGGATAACTTATGAGCATGCGCGGCCCGGGCGGCAGGGGACAGTTTCTGACAGATGAAGAAAAGCAGAATGCCCCGAAAGTGACGAAAGAACTTCTGGCCAGAATTTTTTCCTATCTGGCACCGTACTGGAAACAGATGGCAATTGTACTGGCTGCCATCATTGTTTCATCCATTCTTTCCATCCTGCCTTCGGTGCTGACCGGAAAGATCATCGATGAAGGTTTATTGGGAAGGGATCTCAACCGTCTCATTTTCCTGATTCTGCTTTCTTTGGGCGTGACATTCGGATCCAATCTGATCGGCGTTCTGGAAAGCTATATGAACACATGGATTGCCCAGCATATCACCTTTGATATGCGCAATCAGATGTATGACCATCTCAGCCGCATGCCGCAGTCCTTTTTCACAACCAACAGCCAGGGCGATATCATCACCCGCATGACGAGCGATATCTCCGGCGTGCAGCAGGTTATCACAAATACCTTCACATCGATTCTCTCCAACACCATTACCCTGATTGTCGCATTGATCGCGATGTTTCAGAAAAACTGGGTGCTGGCGGTAACCGGCATCATCATCGTTCCGCTTTTCACGCTGCCCACCCGCAAAGCCGGCAAAACCAGATGGACACTGACCCGGGAAGCGCAGGCATGCAATGATCAGATCAACGGCATCCTGAATGAAACGCTTTCCGTTTCCGGACAGCTGCTGGTCAAGGTATTCGGCATGGAGAAGTTTGAATCGAGAAGATACCGCCGTGCCAATGAGAAGATGATCAGACTGAATATCCGTGAATCCATGGCAGGCAGATGGTTCCGTGTTGTCATGAGCACCGTTTCCTCCGTCGGACCGATGCTGCTGTATCTGGTCGGCGGCGTGCTGATGATGAAATACAACAGCGACCTCACCGTAGGTGACATCACGGTTCTTGTCACACTGCTTTCGAGAATGTACGGACCGGTCAATTCGCTTCTCAACATCCAGGTGGAATGGATCCGCTCAATGGCGATGTTCACAAGAATCTTCGGCTATTATGACATGCCTGTGGAAATCGAAAGCGCGCCGGATGCCATCACACCGGAAAAGGCCGAAGGCAATATCACATTCAGGAATGTATACTTCCGATACAATCCGGAACGCATGATCCTCAAGGATGTCAGCTTTGAACTGAAAAGCGGCCATTCAATCGCGATTGTCGGACCTTCCGGTTCCGGAAAATCGACGATGATCAACCTGATTCCCCGTCTTTATGATGTCACCGAGGGCAGCGTTGAATTCGACGGCATTGATGTGAGAAAGCTGGATCTTGCATGGTTAAGAAAGAATGTCGGCATTGTGACCCAGGATACTTATCTTTTCAACGGCACAATCCGGGAAAACCTCATGTATGCCAATATCCACGCCAGTGTGGAAGAAATGGAAGAAGCATGCAAAAAAGCCAACATCCATGAATACATCATGAAGCTGGAAAAAGGCTATGACACCCAGGTCGGCAACCGCGGTCTCAAGCTTTCCGGCGGCGAAAAGCAGAGAATTTCAATCGCCAGAGTTCTCTTAAAGAATCCGGCTGTCATGATCTTTGATGAAGCGACTGCTTCCCTTGATTCCATCAGTGAAAAGGCAATCCAGGACGCGATCAATCCGCTGATTGATTCACGTACATCCATCCTGATTGCCCACCGTCTTTCCACGATTCTTGCGGCGGATGAGATCCTTGTCGTCAAGGAAGGACAGGTTGTGGAAAGGGGAACCCACCAGGAACTGGTCAATGCCGGCGGCGTTTATACCGAACTCTACAATACCCAGTTCAAACCGGAGATTGTAACGGAAACGCAGCCTGTTTAATTATGTTTTGAATCCATTGCATGAATGGAGTATGATAAAACGCATAAAAAAAGGAGAAACCAGCCATGGCAAAGATTCAGATGAAAACGCCGTTAGTTGAAATGGACGGCGATGAGATGACAAGAATTCTCTGGAGAATGATCAAAGATGATCTGATCCTCCCGTTTGTCGATCTGAAAACAGAATACTACGATCTCGGACTGCAGTACCGTGATGAAACCGATGACAAGGTCACGATGGATTCCGCTCTTGCGACAAAGAAGTACGGCGTTGCCGTCAAATGCGCGACAATCACTCCGAACAAGGCTAGAATGAGCGAATACAATCTGAAAAAGATGTACAAATCCCCCAACGGCACAATCCGTGCCGCCCTGGACGGAACCGTATTCCGCGCTCCGATTCTGGTCAAAGGAATTGAGCCCTATGTCAGAACATGGAAGAAGCCGATCGTACTGGCAAGACATGCCCATGGCGATGTCTATAAAGATTCCGAAATGAAGGTGGCAGGCGCTGCGTATCCTGTCAAAGCCGAACTGGCACTGACCGACGCGGAAGGCAATGAAACCAGACAGGAAATCTTCACATTCAAAAATGACGGTATCCTGGAAGGCATGTACAACACCAGCGCCTCCATTCATTCCTTCGCAAAATCCTGCTTCGAATACGCCCTGGATCAGAAGATGGATCTCTGGTTCTCAACCAAGGACACCATCTCCAAGGTATATGACGGCGAATTCAAGGCTGTCTTTGAAGAGATGTATGAAACAGAATATAAAGAAAAATTCGAAGCCGCAGGCATCGAATACTTCTATACTCTGATCGATGACGCTGTCGCAAGAGTCATCCGTTCAGAAGGCGGCATGTTATGGGCGCTCAAGAATTATGACGGCGATGTCATGAGCGACATGATGGCAACCGCATTCGGTTCTCTGGCAATGATGACTTCCGTTCTTGTTTCACCGGACGGCGTCTATGAATATGAAGCGGCACACGGAACCGTGCAGAGACATTATTACAAATATCTTAAGGGAGAAGAAACATCCACAAACTCCGTCGCGACTATCTTCGCCTGGAGCGGAGCACTGCGCAAGAGGGCGGAAATGGATGAACTTCCTGAACTGAAGCAGTTTGCCGACCAGCTCGAGGAAGCGACAATCGCAACGATTGAAAGCGGAAAGATGACCGGCGATCTTGCGGCAATCACAACCCTGGAAAATGTCACAAAGCTCAATTCCGAAGACTTCATCAAGGCAATTGCGGAAAAACTGACAGAACTCAGAAGCTGACAATAAAAGCGGGCAATGCAAACCCGCTTTTTATGACTCATTTTTCTTCAGAGGATAGACATCATAAATCCCGATTACCTTGCGGCAGTTTTCACAGAACCATCCTTCTGTTTTTGACGGCATGTTTTTACGGTGATCCTTGAACCATTTCCCGTCTTCCTCTTTGGGAAACCAGAATGTTTCTGTCATAAAGGGCATCGGACTGTTGATTAGTTTGGAACGGACAATTCCTTCAATGCATTCATTTCCGCAGAACGGACATTTCATATTCGGTCTCCTTTCAGTTTCACGATTCTTTCATCTTCAATCTCATCATAACACGGATCATAGGCTTACAATATTCAGTATGACGATTAACATGATTGCGGACGCGCCTGAAAAATATGAAGAAGATGATTATTCGATTCCATCTTTCGCACAGAAAAAGAATGCGGCTGCACCGCAGCCTGCATCCATTGAGCATGTATTGATTGAAGAGGAACCGGAAGATCTTGATCCTTTCCTGAAGAAACATGAAGGAAATCTGTTTCATGACACACTGAAGCGGATGGCTCTTGAAAAAGGTCATAAGGAAAACGATGTTTTCAGAGCGGCCCAGATCGACCGGAAGTATGCCTTCCGCATCCGCAGGGGAACGATCCCGAAAAAGAATACGGTACTCGCGCTCTCACTTGCGCTGCATCTGAATGAAGAAGAAGCGAAGCAGCTGCTTGCCTCAGCGGGCTATACCCTGACTTCTTCAAGAAAAACGGATCTGATTGTGCTGTACTGCCTGAAGCACCGGATTTATTCGGTCGTAAAAGTCAATGGGATTCTGGATGATTACGGACAGCAGGTTTTAAGATAACCTGAAAATTTTTTTCTTTGTCGCCGAAAATACGACCATCTGCAGAATCATATTTTCTACAATTGGCTCATGGAGGTATTTACCATGAGTATTATTGATATGATTATCAACCTGATCAGCGTTGAAGTTCCTGAAGAGCCGGAAGAAAAACCGGTCACTGTCAAGGCAGAAGAAACTGTTATGGAGGAACATCCGGCAGATAATGAAGACCGCTGCCATGTGAATCTCTATACGCCTGTCACCTTTGAAGACAGCGGAAAGATCGCAGAGTTCCTGCGTGAGGACGGCAGTGCGGCTGTTGTCTCCATCATGCGCATGGAGGCAGGGGAAGCACAGAAGATGCTCGACTTCCTGCAGGGTGCTGTCTTCATGATCCATGGCGGGATTGAACGTCTCAATTCGCACACATGGCTGTGCACAAACAATGCGGATATGATTCAGAAGAATCCGCTTCTGATGCATTGATACCCGCAGTCAAAAACAGGATCCGCGCAGGATCCTGTTTGTGTTTTTTTCAATTATGCCTGATTCAGTGCGTCCATCAGAAGCTTCCGGTCATTTTCTCCTTCGGTTTCATAAGGATAATTCTTCAGCAGCTTTTCATATTCCGCCATATTCTTTTCAAACTTCGCTTCATCATGATCAAAGACCTTTGCCTTAAGGCATTCCATTCTTAAGATCGGCGGAAGCGAGCGCATCTGGGCTGCAGTTTTGGCAAATTCTTTTGTATAGATGCCTTCAACGACTTCAGCTCTTTTCTGATGCGTCAGTTCATAGAAGATATCTTCCGAAAGCAGAATGGTGCGGTAGATGCCCGGCAGTCCGGTGACTTCGGCGAGGATATGCTGACGGAGTTCATAAGCTTCATCAAACTGTCCCAAAGTAATCATGCGGTCGGTTCTTGCGTAGGGAATATAGCTGACAAGGCCGCTGTCATAATCTTTTTTATCGGGCATTGCGAACCATTCTTCCGGCATATCGCCGATACTGACACCGTCTGAGATCAATGCATTCGCTTTCATCTGAATCCAGAAGGCACGCTTTGCGGCAGGGTTGCGGATCAGCTCAAGCGTATTGGAACCGTCATTGTTTACCAATGCACGGATCGGAATGCCGTTTGTGACTGCCAGTCCGATTCCTGAAACAACCATCAGAAGGCAGAAGACATGCAGGTAGGGATTGCCTTTGCAGAGAAGGGAAAGCAGCCAGAAGATCAGGGCTGTGATCAGATTGATGATGACGCCGCCCATGTTGTAAAGTACAAACGGGAAATCATCGCCGATCTCTCCGGGAGGTTCCATCAGACACTGTCCGCCGGTACCTGCCAGGGAATATTTTTTTCTTCTGATGCCGTCTTTCGTGCGGATCCACATCAGGGAACCGACACGGAATGACACAAAGCGGTAGCCTGTCAGTAAACCGAAGAGACAATGGCCGCCTTCATGGATGATGATATGAAGATAAATCGTCGCAAAGAACAGCAGGACACCGACCGCGATCGAAACAATAAAATCAAGATCTGAAAGTTCATTGGTGACGCTGCTGAGGACAATGCCGCCGGCAGCACCGATGAGCACAAACAGAACCGGCGTGATATATTTCTGGAATGTTTTGTTTTTCATTAGATTTCTCCCACAAAAGAATATCACGAATGGACCGGAATGGAAAAAGGTGTGATATTCCACAGTAAAATCAAGAAACCCTTGACTGTAAACCATGTTTACAGTTTATGGTAAGAATGTAAGGAGGGCAGATATGAAAATCAAAGAGGCGGAAGATAGACTCGGCATTCCAAGAGCCGCGATCCGGTTTTATGAAAAGCAGGGACTGATACAACCAAAACGCAATCCGGACAATGAATACCGCGAATATTCGGAAGAAGATCTGAAAATGCTGAAAAAGATTCTGGTTCTGCGAAAACTTGGTTTCTCCTTAAGTGAGATTGAAGATCTGCTGGAAGACAATATGGATTTCCATGACGCATTGGAAAGACAGATCACTTTACTGGAAGAAAAGAAACAGGAAACGGAAGCCGCGATTGATGTATGCAGAAAAATGAATACGGACTATTCATCCTTCCGCATGATCGACGAAGATTCTTTATGGAATGAGATTCAGAAGAAAGAAAAAGAAGGCTATACCTTCGCGGACATCCTTTGTGCCGATGTGCAGACTGCATTATCATCTGCCGCTTCAAAGGTGGAATATTCACCCGTACACGGCCCCAGAACTCCAGATCTGATTTACAATCCGATGCAGAAGACCACAGGGAAGATACAGTCATTCTGGTCGCAGCACAGCACTCTTCAGCTGATTCTTGTGATTCTGGTCATTGCCGCAAGCCTGGCATTTGTCATTTTTATAAGCAATCCCTAAAAAAACACCGAAGCGGCCGTATTAACCCGGCCGCTTTCATTCGTCTGTTATTTCTTCAATGTCAGTATTCCTGCGCAGTTTGAAATCTTTTCGAATGTGAGATGATCAAACTGCTTTTTCAGTTCATCATAGACAAAATAAATTTCATCTTCATCCCATTCATCCTGCATGGCGCTGCGGCATTCTTCCAGTTCAGCTCTTGTTTCAAATGCCACATCCCCGATCAGGATCTTTCCGTTTTCCTGCAGAACATCTATCAGCTGATGCAGGAACGCAACTTTCTGCTCATCGGTCAAATGGTGAAGGGAATATGTGGCGATGATGAAATCGTATTTCCGCTTCTTCAGTTCTTCCGCAAGTCCCATGGTGAAATCATAGGCATAAAGATATGCTTCCGGCATTTTTTCTGCGGCAATCTCAATCATCTTTTCGGAAAAATCCTGGCCATAGACAGTACATCCGTTTTCATACAGTTTTGAAGTCAATGTTCCGGTTCCGAATCCGATATCCAGAATACAGGGATGTTCCTTCTGCAGAACTGTTTCAAAGATTTTTCCAAGCACATTCTTATATCCGGCAAACGGATAGGTGTCCGCTTCGTCAGACAGTCCGACAGAGCGGTCATAGCCGTCTGCCCATAAATCAAATCCTTTGTGATCCAGCATCAGTTTCTCCTTTCTGCCATGAATGGTTCAAATCTGCTGAAAAGTATTATAAAACATCCGGTACAAGCTTTGGAAAAAGAAGGAAGCTGAATTATGATGGAATCAGAGAATATTTCAGCATGCATTACATACAGGGGGAGATATGAGACTGAAACATACAGTTCTGCCTGCGGCAGCTGCTCTTGCGGTATTGGGAATCGGACCGGAAGCCGCCATCCGGGTGATGCTCGGACGCAATGCGGCAGGGCAGCGGATCCGCGAAAAGGCAATGGCGAAACTGGAGAAAAGAAAAAGCGATCCGCAGGATCCTATGTACAGAACCGGGCAGTATACGGCTTTGAAGAATGAAGAAAACAGGCAGTTTCTGAAAGAACATCCGGAAGAAAGAATCACAGTGCTCTCATTTGACGGTCTGAAGCTGGCCGGCTTCATCCGCAGGAACAGAGACACCCACCGATGGCTGATCGCATTCCATGGCTATCGGGCAGACCATACGGAAATCGGCCGGCTTCTGTTTTCAAAAGAGTTCGATCAGCTCGGTTTCAATGTACTGGCCCCGGACCACAGGGCAAGCGGGGAAAGCGAAGGAAATATCATCGGCATGGGATGGATTGAACGCTATGATGTTCTGACATGGGTGAATGCGGTCATTGAACAGGATCCGGACGCCGAAATTGTTCTGTTCGGCGAATCGATGGGTGCTTCATCGGTTTTGGCATCTGCCGGTCTGCATCTGCCGGCAAATGTGAAAGCAGTGATTGCCGACAGCGGTTTTTCATCTGTATCATCCATCGCTTCCCATGTTGTGGAAAAGAAGTATCGTCTTCCTTCAAAAACAGTGATCGCTTTATGCGATGATGCGGCAGAACGGTATGCCGGTTTCACATTGAGTGAAGCAGATATCGCAAAGGAACTTGAACATGTGGAGATGCCGGTTCTTCTGCTCCATGGAAAACAGGATTCCATCGTTCCGTTTGAAAACTTTGAAATTCTTTCTTCTGTGCAGCCGAAGAGTCAGATCACAGCCGTCAGTTTTGAACATGCCGATCATGTCTGCAGTTCGCTGGATGAACCGGAACGCTACTGGCAGACGGTCAGGGATTTCCTGAAATCCATTCCGATGTAACAAAAAGCAGAACGGACTGCCGTTCTGTTTTCATATGGCATAGTCTGTTTCTGCTGATCAGACAAGCCGGATTTCACTGTCAAAATACTGTTCCTGAAACCATACCGCTCTGCGGATTTCTTCTTCAGTAAACTGCATTTCTTCCGGACAGACAATCCATTTGTCTTCATTGTCATTTTTCCGGCAGATCACCGCAATCAGCTTTCCGGTAAATTCTTTTACCGGTTCATCAACACCGAGAATATAGGCATCCTGTTCTTCGCCATCCTCGGCAATGATGCCTTTGACATAGCCGTAATTCAGCGGATATCGCAGTTCTTTGTATTCTGGATGGCAGCTTCCAAGCGGTCTGTCCACAGTTACCGTTACAATCATGCATATTCCTCCTGCAGTTTCGGCAAATATCATCATTTCAAAGCCTTCCGGATTTCAGAAACAGAAGGCGGCGTCTCATAGGACCATTCAATCAGTCTTACATTGTTTTCTTCACAGAGCTTCCGTTTGACTTCATCAAGTTCTCTGCGGTGCTCGAGTGCCTCAAGACCGCCGAAGAAATCAACCGGGATCTGATGCTGGATGCCCTGGAATTCAATTCCTGTGTTTAAAGAAGGGATATACATATCCAGACTTTGGCGCCCTAAAAACTCAGGCCTGTATTGATAAAGGGTATCCGGATAGAGTTTTTTGACCGCATGGAAGAGGGAAAGTTCATGTTTCCACTTGGGTTTGATAATACCCTGGGATGTGAGTTCCGTGCGGATCTCTGTGCGTTTCAGACGCCAGTCGGTTCTGTATCCGTCCGCATCTTCAAATAATGCAATATCCCGGTAGAGCCATTCAAAAAACGGCATGATGTATTTTGTCAGATTGACAAACAGTTCCAGTTCATTTTCAAAATATCCGCATTCCAGAATATGTGCAATATTTCTTCTGACATAAACGGTCTTTGCCGGATTGTGATAATAAGGAAGGGCACCCTGAAATTTCGCAGTTAAATCCGGAAGCCAGGGAGACCGGAAAACAATGCCGTCTTTCCATAAATGATTCTGATACCAGGGAAGGGAGTAATCATAAAGCGAATAGCCGCCGTAGAGATCTTCCGACGCGTTGGTATAGAGCAGATGGAACATCAGCAGCACATCATCCATATTCTTTTTATCAAATACGGCAAGATAGTGAATCTTTTCTTCATCTTCAAACAGATTGTTCACTGTCTTTAACAGTTCAGCTTTTTTACAGACTTCCATGATCACAAAGAACTGCGACACACAGCTTTCCGGAAACAGGAAACATGCTTTATGAGCCGGATCAATGCCTTCAAACTGATCGAGAAACGCTTTCACATGCGGATTGATTTCAATGACATCCGCTTTTTCGATCAGTTCTGCCGTAGCTCTGCGGTAGGCAAGATCATTCCATGACAATTGAATCAGAAACGATTCATATCCGTTTTCCATATATTCATCTTTGATTTCATCAAAATCCTTCCGCCAGGATTCATGTTCTTCCAGCAGCTGCTCTATTGAAGAAAAAACAGTCCGCTCATGATATTGCGGATATTTTTCCCATAAAAGATTCAGCCGCTCAAAGGAATCAGGAAGCTGCGGCTTTGGGTGGATGGCATATTCCATATCAGTCCTCATTCCTGCCGACCAAAGGCGCTAGATTCTGAAGAAACCAGTCGGATTCAAGAGGATCATCATGTTTCCAGTAAAGAAGCTTCACACCGTTCTTTCTGCAAAGCATTCTCTTTTTCTCATCTCTTCTCTGATTGTTCTTCAGTCCTTCTTTTCCGCCGAAAAAGTCCACCGCTTCACTGTGCTGCAGACCCTGATATTCGATCGCTGTCATTTCGGACGGGATGTAGATATCGATCTTCTGTGCCCCGAGCCAGCGTGCTTCATACTGGAATACCGCATCGGGATAGAATTCTTTGACAATCGCAAAAGCTGTCTGTTCGCTCTGCCACTTCGCATTGGATTCTCCCTGCATGATCAGATGCTCATAGACCGCATTTCTCTTTTCCGCCATTGCGTCATGGAATTTCATGAGCTCTCTGCGCAGTTCTGCATCTTCCACAGACCGCAGATTGCGGAATTCTTTTTCATTGAGAAAATGAATCATCCGCATTCTTCTTTCAATCTGAAAGACGCGGTGGTATTTCTCAAGAAACACAGCCGCCGGATTTTCTTCGATATCTAACGGATCATAGTCCGCCATCAGATTCAGCCTGTAAAAACAAAGCAGCTCAATTGTTTCGTAATCTGCTGAAGGAATCTTTACCGTCCATTCCGTTTCATCCGTCTGTTTTGGAATGTAATGATTCCTGACTGACGCATGATCGATATCTCCGTTTTTCCCGGACGGATACCGGTATACCACTTTTACTTTCGGTTCCCGCTTTAAAATATGTTTCCAGGTTCCTTTTGAGAACAATTCTTCTTTGAGACCGGAAATTTCATTGCGCAATGACAAAACGATCCGCTGCTTCTGTTTCAGGCGGACCGCTTCTTTTTTCCGGTGGGTAAGCTGATCATCTGTTTCCATCAGTTTCATTTCCTTTTCAAAGATTTCCGGTGAAGAGGGCATGGAGACAAATTCTTCATACCGCGCCATATATTCATCGAAATCTTTCAGGCTCAGAAACTGACGGATCTTTTCTTCTTTATTCATTAGTGAACGCAGGAGACCCCGTCCATAATCTCTGATTTGGGCGGGGAGG
>CAMVGT010000072.1 GCA_947167125.1 uncultured Erysipelotrichaceae bacterium | reverse complement strand
AAATGGTAGCGAGGGTGAGACTCGAACTCACGACCTACCGGGTATGAACCGATTGCTCTAGCCAACTAAGCTACCTCGCCATAAGATTCAGTCGGGATGGCAGGATTTGAACCTGTGACCCCTTGATCCCAAATCAAGTGCACTACCAAGCTGTGCTACATCCCGAAATGGCGCGCCGAGCAGGAGTCGAACCCGCAACCTTTTGATTCGTAGTCAAATACTCTATCCAGTTGAGCTATCGGCGCATTCAGCATCTCGAAATCGAGTGCTTAGTTATATTAGCAAACCTTCCGGTATTTGGCAAGCAAAATTCAAAAAAACTTTTTCTTTTTTTGTAACAGCTTCTTTCCATGTATGCATGAACCATCATAAAAGGGAAAGAGAAATCCCCTCTTTCCCCGCTTATTTCCTGTGTTTTCCGATATATTCCCTTAACATCCGCACACTGTCAGGTTCGCAGCAGATCTCTGGATCTTTTGTCTGAATTCTTTGTTCCAGTTCTTCAAGATCCATCCATTCCGCACTTTCAACTTCTTCTTTCTGCAGTTTCAGATCTTTCAGTTGCACTTCTTTTTCATAGAGATACAGGAATGCGATCTCATGATCGCGGAACATTTGATCATGAAAGACTTCTTCATAATCGATATGGAATGTTCCTATAAAGGTAAGATCTTCTTTTTCCGCCTCAATGCCGAGTTCTTCCTTCAATTCGCGCAATGCGGAAGGAAGCGGCTCATCGCCTGCCTGAATATGGCCGGCGGAAGAAGTGTCCAGGCATAAAGGAAATGAATCTTTTTCTGCAGAACGTTTCTGCAGCAGCACTTCCGTTCTGTTTTCCTGATTGCGGATCACCCAGATATGGGCGGTTCTGTGCATGATTCCCAGGCGGTGCGCTTCGCTTCTTGAAATGATTTCCCCTGTCGGGATTCCGTTATGATCGGTGATATCAAAATATTCCATTCAGATTTTCTGCATCGATCTGGAAGCGATCAGGTTCACGCCGGTGCCGGCGATATCTTCAAGAATCACATCATTGACTTCCACCGGCGCATTGACAGTAACTTCACGGACTTCCGCCATTGCGGCTTCCATTTTTTCCAGCGGGATTTCCTTTTCGGTAATGACAGGAAGAACACGGTGGATGCCGTTTTCAATGCGGACTGTGGATGTCAGGATCCGCATCGGCTGAATGCATTCCTGTCTGGCGTAGGCTTCGCCTCTTGGACAGGAGTTGCCGGAAACGGAAAGAACCTTTCCTTCTTCCATTTCAACAGTGATGCGGCAGCCCATCGGGCATGTGACGCAGATGAGTTCCCTGGTTTCCATTATGCGGCCTCCTTTACAGCAATGATGACTTCCTCTTTCAATGAAGCGATTTCCTTTGCGGTAAGCACTGCCCTTTCCATTTCCGAAGGCATGAGCTTGCGTTTTTTCATTGTTCTTAATACCTGATCCCCGCTTCTGATTTCCAGTACTGCTTCATCCATCGGCTTTCTGACACGGAAGAAGAATTCGACATTGGCACATGCGTCTTGCGGATGCACACATGTAGGTACGGTATAGCCGACATTTTCTCCCGGTTTTACAGCGACGGCTCTGCCGCGGTCTTTATGTTCCTTCAGATATTTTGCGGCTCCTTCGGCTGCGCGGGCAGCCTGGAGAGAGACAAAGTCGACAAGATCATGGACATGCAGTCCGTTGCCGCAGGCAAAGATGCCTTCCGCACTTGTCATATAGGTATCATCGACCTTCGGTCCGCGGATCGCGGGATCCATGATGATGCCGGCATCTTCGGCAAGGTGGTTTTCAGGAATCAGTCCGACCGACAGCAGCAGTGTATCCACATCGAAATACTGCTCGGTTCCCGGGATTGGATTCATCTTTTCATCCACCTGCATGAGTTCGATCTTTTCCAGTCTGTCTTTGCCGAATGTCTTTGTGACGGTATGGGAAAGATAGAGCGGAATGTCAAAGTCTTCCAGACACTGGCGGATGTTTCTCGGCAGGCCGTTGGAATACGGCATGATTTCCGCAACGCCATAGACCTTCGCGCCTTCCAGCGTCATTCTTCTTGCCATAATTAATCCGATATCGCCGGATCCGAGGATAAATACCTTTTTGCCGACCATGTAGCCTTCGATATTGAGATAGCGCTGTGCCTGACCGGCTGTATAGATGCCGGCCGGTCTTGTGCCGGTGATATTGATTGCGCCGCGGGCTCTTTCATAGCAGCCTACCGCCAGAATGACTGCGTCAGCGCTGATGGTCACATCCCCTTCCGCGCTGCTGACATAGCGGACTGTGCGGTCTTTGTGAAGCTCTGTGACCATCGTGTTGAGTTTGATTTCAACATTGAGCTCCTGTGCCATCTTCACATAGCGCTCGGCATATGCCGGTCCGGAAAGCTGTTCCTTGAATGTCTGCAGGCCGAAACCGTTGTGGATGCACTGTTCCAGGATACCTCCCGGTTCGCAGTCCTTTTCCAGAACGACAATGTCTTCAATTCCGTTTTTCTTTAATGTCACGGCAGCCGAAAGTCCTGCGCTTCCGCCGCCGATTACAATTGCCTGATAATGCTTCATTTTCTGTTCTCGCTTTCCAGGATCCGCGATGCTTCGGAATCCAGAACCACCTCGAGCGGTGAAATGCCCAGTTCACGGGCAAGGATATTGACGACAAGCGGTTCGCAGAAGCCGCCCTGGCATCTTCCCATGCCCGGTCTGACCCGTTTCTTGACGCCTTTGACGCTTCTTGCGCCGCAGACGCGGTGAATGCAGTCAATGATTTCGCCTTCTGAAATCTGTTCGCAGCGGCATACGATCTTTCCGTAGGCCGGATTCTTCCGGATCATTTCATTGCGCTCTTCTGTGCTCAGTTCACTCAGTACAACCGGCGCTTCGCGTGTCAGTACAGCTTCCGGGTCTTCCTTAAGAATCAGACGCTTTGAAAGCAGTTCATCAATGATATAGCGGGAAATGCCCGGCGCTGACGCAAGGCCCGGCGATTCAATACCGGCGGCGTTGATAAAGCCCGGGAATCCTTCCGCCTCTTCAATGATGAAATCATGTTTTGAGCAGGTCGGACGGACGCCCGCAAATGTACGGATGGAGCGGTTGAGCGGGATGTTCTTCAGTGTTTTGGATATATTCTGACGGACATAGGCAAGACCGTCGAAGCTGGTTCCGTTATCAAGCGGATCATCGATAAAGTCGGAGTTCGGTCCGATCAGGGTGTTGCCGTAAACAGTCGGCACCGCCAGAACGCCTTTTCCTTTTACCGGGGAAGGAACCGGGAAGATGATATGCTTCACCGGCTGAGCGTCCTGATCAAGGACATAGTATTCCCCTCTTCTTGCCTGGATTTCAAATCCGGGATCGCCCATGATCATCGCCGCGATCCTGTCAGCGCATACGCCTGCCGCGTTGACGACTGTTCTTGTGATCAGATCATCTTTGACGGTATGAATGATATAGCCGTATTCATTTTTCTCAATGCCTGTCACTTCGCTGTTCAGATACAGATCAGCGCCGTTTTTCATTGCGACTTCCATGCATGCGTTCGCCGCTTCCCATGGATAAATAACAGTTGTTGTATAAAAATCGAGAACTTTTGTGACGCCGTCAGAAAGATTCTCCTCTTCCTTTCTTGCCTCATCCCCGCTTAAAAAGCGGTACGGGATTTCCCGTTCATCGGCCCTTTGCGCCAGGATGTCCAGATGTTTTTCCTCTTCCTCACCGCATGCGGCAATAAAGGCGCCGACGGTTTTGACATGAAGCGAAAGATCTTCGCACAGCTTGGGATACAGACGTGCGCCGAGAACATTCATTTTCGCCTTCATGGTGCCGGGCTTTGGATCATAGCCGGTATGGACAATCGCGGAATTCGCCATTGTCGCACCGTCGGCGATATCATTTTCTTTTTCCACAACCGCGATTTTCAGATGATAGGCTGAGAGATCGCGTGCCAGAACAGTACCGGTAATACCTGCTCCGATAATGACAACATCATACATGATTGTGTAACACCTCAGTTTCTTTCCTCCATTATAAAACACAAAAGGAAAAACGATGAAAAAACGAAATAAAAGTGCGCATCTGTTCTGCGCACTTACAGTCATATTAGCGGTTATCAGCCGGCGTCCTGTTCAGGATCAGGTTCTTCAATCACCGGTTCTTCCGCCGGTATTTCCGTGTCCGGGACCGGTGTTTCCTCAATCACCGGCTCCTCAGCGGGTTCGCTGTACGGTATCTCCGGCTCGTCCGTGATTTCGGGCTGGGGATTGAAGATATTTTCATCAAAGGGCTGTTCGGTGATCGGATCCACCGTGAAGATCTCCGTGACGGGACCGATCAGATACGGAATTTCATTTAACGGTTTGGGTCTTTCATCTTCCTTGATCCAGGCGTGGGTACGGATGTAGCGGAATAAAGCTGCCAGGCCTTTTTCATTGTAATGAATGCCGTCATATTCAATATATTCCGCTTTCGCATAGCCTGTTTTTGTATCATAGAGCGCTTCGAATGAATTGAGATATTTCCATTCATTCTTTTCGCACATCTTCAGGATTGCCTGATTGAATTCCTTTACCTGACCGATTGTGATCTTGGGATAGGAACTGAGCTCGCCGACCGGCGGGATGGAATTGATGATCAGATCGGCATAGGGATAGGAATTTTCCAGTGCATGAATCTGTGCTTCATAGTTTTCGATAAAGTCTTTTGCGGTCACGTTATAGACATCCAGATTGTTTGTGCCGAATGTCAGTATGATTCTTCTTGGCTGCAGGTAGGATACGGCAAGATCCATCGAAACGGTTCCGAAATCAAACTGTTCGCATGGAACGGTAGTGATGCCTTCGGCACCCATGCCGACTACCGCGATGGTATTGGATTCATCTGTAAACGGAAGTCCGTCGGTGTCATTGAACATCATGAAACGCACCGTGTTGGAATCACCCAGAAACAGTGTTTCTTCGGTATATTCCCGGCCGGCATCGGCTGTTTTTTTCAGGACCGCCGCGTTCTGTGTTCCGTCGTCAACTTTGCTTTCATCCTGCTTCTTCGGTTCATTTTCTTCTTTTGCGCCTGTTTCCGCTTCGTCATTGCGCATAAACCTGTTATAGGCAAACATGCCAAGCTCCGCCCCAAGCAGCAGAACACAGACGCATAACAGAATCGTCAGGATCAGATTCAGGATATTTGTTTTTCTTCTTTTCGGTCTCATGCAGAAAATATTCTACACCAAACAATCCCGCATTCCAAAGACCTTAAAAAAGGAAGGGCTCTCTTCCCTTCCTCAAAAAGCTTTTTTAACGAAGATATGTGCTGCTGTCTAAGAGCACTGCCGCATTCATTTCTTCCAGTGAAGAAGCTCCGGTATAGCCCATCAGTTCCTTCAGCTCTTCATTCATTCTTGTCACTTTCTTTATAACGCCTTCTTTTCCTTCTTTCAGAAGTCCGGGCAGTATTCCCCTGCCTACGGATACCGCATCTGCGCCTAAGGCAAGCAGCTTGAATGCGTCATAGCCGTTATCAATGCCGCAGTCCGCAAACAGGCACATCCTGGTCGCAGGCATGGCTTTGCGGATTTCCTGCAGCGCGATTGCCGGAGGAATGCCGAACGGCAGCCTTCCGTGATGATGGCTGATGAAAATACCTGCGCATCCTGCTTCTTCGCATTTCATCGCGTCACTTACAGAAAGAACACCTTTTGCGATAAAGGGCGTATCCCCTGCTTCTTTGACATAGGCTTTGAGGTCTTCACTCATCACCGGTCCAAGCGGAATGCCATCCACAATGTCATACTTTCCGTTTTTGCCGAATACATGATCGATATCAACACCGACCGCCAGCGCGCCGTGTTCTTTGGCAAAACGGATCTCTGAAATGATTTTTTCATGATCGGCAAACGGTTTGATGATGCGGACGGTTTCAGCACCGATCGAGGCGATGCTTTCATATTCCTCATCCGGCTCCATGCCGACCCAGTTGACAAGATTCATTTCCTTTGCGGCTTCGGCATATTCCTGCATCGGGGTTCTGCCGCTGATTCCCACTTTGTTCAGATGCGAGAATGCCGGCATCATGATCGGGGATGCGAAGGTTTTTCCGAACAGATGCATTGTCAGATCTGCTTCCACGGCATCGATGACATTCATTTCCACCAGCAGCTGATCAAGATATCTGCGGTTGTGCAGATTCGCGTCCGCCGCATTCCTGTCCGGTTCGGGGATCATGCCGGGAGGACCCGGCCACTTTCTTTCTTCCATATGATTGATTTCCTCATCTTTCAGTCGTTTCCATTGTAGCGTATCATGGAAACAGAAACACAGCGAAATCGCAGAAAGAGAACTACAATGACGGTTTATATGAAAAATGAACGGATAGTGATACGCGATATGGCACCGGAAGATACCGATGTCTTTGTAAAGGAAGAAATTGCCCAGGGATGGAATCAGACACCAGACAAGTATCTGATGCGGCTCTCTCACAGGGATCAGGGGCTCTGTATTCCCCTGACAGCTGAATATGACGGACAGCCTGCCGGCTATATCAGCGTCTATCCCCGTTCCATCGAAGGCCCTTTCGGTCATCAGGATCTTCCGGAAATTGTCGACTTCGGCGTGCTTGAAAAATACCGGCGCAGAGGAATCGGGAGTGCCCTGATGGATCAGGCCGAAAAAATCGCCGGGGAATATGCGGATCTTGTGTATCTCGGCGTCGGTCTGCATGCAGGATACGGAAGCGCGCAGCGCATGTATGTCAAGCGGGGATATATTCCTGACGGCAGCGGCGTCTGGCATAAAGAATCCCCCTGCATTCCGTATGCGGAATATCCCAATGATGATGATCTGATGCTGTTTCTTTCAAAGAAGCTGAAATAAGGCATACGGAATTCCTGTCTGCCATTTGTCTCAGAGTATGAGACAATAGCAATAACCCAGCTTCATCATTCCCTCCAAAGGAGAAAGTCATATGAACAGTAAAACAATCTCTGAATTCCTGAAGAAGGAAAAATGGTCTTTGATCCTTCTTGCGGCGGCGGCCGCTTTGTTCTGTGCCATGCGGATGTTTGTAAAACCGGCCCAAACATCACAGGAAGCCGCAAGTGAATATGCCGAATATGAAACCGGAACGGTTGTGGAAATCCTTTCCGATTCCACTGCCCGGGATGAATCTTCGGACGGCGCTTACCGGGGTGAGCAGATGCTGACAATGAAGGTGGACAGCGGTCAGTACAAAGGCACTGAAATCATTGTGAACAACTATGTCGGTCCCCTTTACGGCACGCCGTTAAAAAAAGGAGACAGCGCCTCCATCATCATCAACACCTATGCCGACGGAAACATCCGCTCAACGGTATATGAATATAACCGCATTCCTGCTCTGATCGGAATTCTCATTGTCTTCTTTGCGGTAACGGCCGCGATCGGCGGCAGGACCGGCGTACGGTCGCTCATCTCCCTTGCGGTCACAATTGCCTGTCTGTTCGGGATTCTGATCCCCTGGCTGCTCAAAGGAGCTTCCACATTGCCGGCAGTCTTTGCCGTATGTCTCTATATCATTATCGTTTCCTTTACGATCATCGGCGGCTTAAACCGCAAAACCGTATGCGCAATGCTCGGCACGGCGGCAGGAACCGGATTTGCGATGCTGTTCGGGATCATCTCGCAGTATTTCACAAGAATCGACGGACTGCGGGTTGCGGATGTGGAACCGCTTCTGCAATTGCGCCAGAGCGGTATCCCCGTCGGACTCAGAGGGCTTTTGACAGCAGGCATCGTCATTTCATCGCTCGGCGCGGTGATGGACGTTGCGATGAGTATTTCTTCTTCCCTGGAGGAAGTGCATAAGGCAAATCCGAAACTGGGTGTAAAAGATCTGTTTTCTTCCGGTATGAATATCGGACGGGATATGGTCGGCACCATGACCAACACACTGATCCTCGCGTTTCTGGGAAGCGGATTCACATTGATTGTCTATCTCTTCTCGCTCGGTCTTGCAAAATACCAGCTGTTCACATCGGCCTATGTTTCCATCGAAACAATATCAGGCATCTCTTCAAGCATCGGCATGATCCTAGCGATTCCATTGACCGCAGTCATCAGTGCCTGGCTGCTTGCAGGAAAGAATCATTAAAATATGTTCAGGGCAGTGCTTCAGGCACTGCCCTTTTCAAATGGAAAAGAGGTCCCCGTGAGGACCTCTTCAATAGTGATGGTGAATCAGTTTCTGCTCAGTTCATCATATCTGCTGATGAATGTGACGATATGCTCTCTTAAGCAGTTTGCGAGCGGTTTGAATGAGCCGTCCGCATATCCCTTTGTGATCGCATTTTCGGTGCCCCAGACAACTGACTTGTAGGTATCGGTATCCGGACCGTAGCCCAGTGCCTTGACATCATCGAATGCCAGTGTTCCGCTGACTGCAGGCTTTCCTGCCAGTCTGTACAGCATGATCATTGTGTCTTTTCTGATGACGGAAGCTTCCGGTCTGAATGTGTTGTTGCTGTAGCCCTTGACGATACCGTTTGTATAAGCCCAGAGAACTGCCTTATACGTATCGGTTGACGGTCCGTATTTGCCCATGTCGCTGAACGGCATTGTGCCCTGTGCTTCCGGTCTGCCTGCGACTCTCCATAAGAAGATTGCAAGTTCCCTTCTGGTGCAGGTGCGCTCAGGTCCGAAGTATACCCGGTCATAGCCCATGGTCACCTTGTTTTCAGCTGCCCAGTAGACATGTCTGTAGTAATACTTCGAAGGATCGTTGACATCGAAGAAGCGTGTCTGGATTGTGCTTGTCGCAGTCAATGCCGGATTGTCCTTTGCGGTGGCGGTGATGGTCACCTTGCCGTATCTGTGCGCTTTGACAAAGCCGGTATTTTCATCGACTGTCGCAATGCTTTCATCGCTGCTGGTCCATACTGCGTCTTTGGATGCAGTCAGCTGCAGTGTGGAAACTGTCGGCATTTCAGCTTCAGCCGGTTCAACCGTGAAGCCGGTCGAGCAGACAACGTCCTTACGGTCACGGATGCGGATTCTTGCGAAGTAATCTGTATCCGGCCATGTATCGTCATAGGAGGAAAGACCTGTTGCCGCAATCTCTGCGCCGACGACGCAGTTTTCTACTTCATAGGAAGTTGTGATATAGCCGTCGATGAAGACTCTTGCAGTATTGCCTTCCGCGTCTTTGACCATGATTGTCTGAATCAGATCATTTGCCTTTTCAACACTTTCAACAGTTCCTTTGACTGTGACAAGGCTGCCGAGAACGGAGAGGTCATTGATTTCCTTCGCGGTGACTTCCTTCGGTTCGGCTGTGCCGGAGCCGATCACTTCAATGGAAACAACCTGCAGTTCCGCTTCGCCCTGATAGAAGTCTGTGTAGCCTTCGATATGAACCTTGTCGCCGATCTTGTATTCGCCGGAGACAGGGAAGCAGCAGATGCCGCCGGTCTCATCCTGCACATAGATGCAGTCGAAGAACGCGGTGTCTTTGTCATAGCCGGATGCATTGGATGTGACAATGCCTTCAATCGCGAATTCATAGCCTTCTTCTGTCACTGCCTGAACGTCCCTGATGTCCGTAAGCGGAAGCGGTCCTTCCTTTTCCCGTACGGAAACAGCGACTTCCTTGGAGACTTTCAGTTCGGTGCCTTCATAATCGATGACGGCCGTAACGGTGATGGTCATTCTCTTTGCGGTATCCGGTGTGAAGGTGAACGGAACATTCAGTGTTCCTTCGCCTTCGAGAGTTTTGGCTTCGGTATCTGTTCCGAGAACCTTTCCGCCGTCTGTTGTGTAAACCATCGACTTGACTGTCGCATCAGGATATTCATTGTTGTACAGAGCTGTGTGCAGTGTGACTTCCTGATTGACGAGTGCTGTTTCCGGTGTGTATGTGATTTCATCGATGCCGATCTTGGCTGCCTTGCCGGTCCATACCGGAGCAGTTACTGCCAGATCGCCGTCCGCCTGTGTCACACGGATGTAGTAGTAGGTGTACTGCGGATCGAGTTCAGCCGTGACAATTCCCCTTGCCAGATCTTCCGCATTATCCCATGTATAGGCAACTGCGCCGGCGTTGGCGATGACTTCCACCTTGGAAATGGAATCGCTCTTGTCCGGATCATAAAGGCTCACCGTGATATTGATTTTTTCACTTGGATCAAGATCTTCAAGAATGGAACCCATGGTGCTGTCATTGAGCTGGTAATGGATTTCCAGGTTCTTGTCTTCGGTTGCGTAAACGCGTCTTGCGCGGATCGCTTCATAGATGCCCTGTTCGCTGAAGTTATCAGCCAGGATGACATCGCGGGCGTCGTTGGCATTGCCCCAGCGGCCCTTATGGTTGTCCTGGTTGTTGGTAGGTGCCACATGCCAGCCCTGATCCAGTGCCAGTGTGTATTCTTCATAGCTCGGATAGTAGCCGCCGGCGCCGATCTGTCCTTCGCCGTTGCCGACTTCGACCAGGAACATATGGTCATCGGTCTGCTCATCCCAATAGGAGAAATCGGTGAAGTTGCCGAATGTGGAGCCCGGATGGTTGAACTGGTGCATCGTTTCGCCGGAGTCCTTGTTCATTGTCTGGTAGTAGAGCTTCATGCCGGCGTCATTTGTCTTGTTGTTGAGTTCGGCATTGTTTCTTGATACAAGACCCTGCGTGTTGAAGGAGTTGATGTGACCCGGACCGCCGGACCATGTCATTTCAAAGCCTGCGATTGCGACAACATCGGACTGCTTCTCGTTGAACTTCGCGACTTTATTCTTATACTCTGCCCACAAAGCGCCGCTGGCTTCGGTCATGAGGGAAGCGTCATTCATGGCGTCTGCCGGGTTGGCTGCGCTTGTTGTGTCAAAGTAGTTGGAATGGTCGGTGAATGCGACAAAGTCGACATTCGCGCTTTCCGGTAAGGAAGCGACATAATCCAAAGCCGCATCGAGTGTACCGGAACCGTCGGAATATGTTGTATGGGAGTGCAGCTGGCCGAAGTAGAGCTGATAGCCGGTTGTACCGACGGTAAACGTCCAGGCTTCCATGACGGACTTGCCGTCTTCTCTTACGACTTTCACTTCGACGACCACAGTGCCGTCTTCCATATCTTCTGTAGGTGTATAGATGATCTGACTGTTTTCAAAGACTGCTTCAACCTTTTCGCCGTTCAGATACATTTCAACGGTCGGATTTTCTCCTGCGTTGCGGATATAGGCAGAGACTGTCGGTCTCTTGTCATCGCCGGTCTGCTCGTTCGGCTCAGGTGTATGGCCTTCCAGGAAAGGCTCATCCATGTTTTCAACAATCTTTTCAGCTGTATAGGTAATGCCGTAGCTGTTTGTCACGGTCACGGTGATTGTCAGGAATTCCGGTTTTTCATCCGAATCAATCGCGTCCGCCGGAATACTGAAGCTGTAGCTCTTGTTGTTGTTTTCCACCACATCTTCAACCGTTCCGCTCTTAGGACCGCATTCGTATGTGATTGTGACGCTTGTGATGGTATCAGCCAGGTCATCCAGCGAGATATCGCCATTGTAGTCCTGGGTGACGTAGCGGAAATCTCCGCCGCCGAACAGAACAGAAGGATCCTGAACGATATGGTTGTA
>CAMVGT010000071.1 GCA_947167125.1 uncultured Erysipelotrichaceae bacterium | reverse complement strand
CTGGATGTGGACGGAACACTCATTGACTATCTGGCAAAAACACCGGCTTCCGCAAAAATCGCGGTAGATAAAGCCAGGGAAACCGGACACCGGGTTTATATCTGCACCGGCTGTTCCAAAGCTGAAGTGCTGCAGAGAGATCTGCCGGAACTGGACGGCATGATCGGCGCCAACGGCGGCTATGTGGAAGACCATGATCATGTGGTACTGCATACAAGCCTGACAAGAGAACAGACAAAGCATGTTGCCGACTGGTGCAGGGAGCGGAACATCGGTGTGATCCTGGAATGCAATTCAGGACGCTATATCGATCCCATCTTTATGGAACAGGGACCGGAAGCCTTTGCCCGCTATAAAGAAGGAAAAAGCGGCGGCCATGCGGACAGAGAGGCAATCAGGAAGAATCTTCTGAATTCCTTCATCTATGCGGAAGGCGATGATCTGTACCGGGATGATGTCAATAAGATTTCATTTGTATTAAGAACCTATCAGGATCATCTTGATTCGATTGAGGAATTCCCGGATATGATTGCCAATACATGGGGCGGAAAAGGCGAACTTGCCATCTTCGGGGATCTCGGACCTCAGGGCATTACCAAAAAGACAGCGATTGAAACACTTCTGAAATATCTCGATGCGGATCAGAAGGATACCATTTCCTTCGGTGACGCAAAGATCGATCTTTCGATGTTTGAACAGTGCGCATTCAATGTCGCAATGGGCAACGGCGGAAAAGAAATCAAGGAAGCAGCCGATTACATTACCGATGATGTCAATGAAGACGGCCTTTACAATGCTTTCCGCTATCTGAAACTGATTGACTGAACACAGCGGTTCCGCAAGCGGGACCGTTTTTCTTTGCATCGGTCAGAGGGCATATGCTTTGCAAGAAAAAATGCATCGGCTAGAATGAAATTAATTGAACGGAGTTATGAATTATGAGCAGTATGAAAGAAGCGATCTTCAGCCGCAGAAGTGTGCGTACATTTAATGATCAGAAACTGAGTGAGGAAATGATCAGAGAACTGAAAGAATTCAGCGCGTCTTTGACCAATCCATTCGGCAATGAAATCCGCTTTGTTTTTCTGGAAGATTCATCTTTAAGCAGCGCGGTGCCGGTGATCAATGAAGCGCCGCTGTTTGTCTGCTGTGTGGCGAAGAAAGGTGCAGACAGCGAAGAAGCAGCCGGTTTTGAATTTGAAAAATTCTGTTTAAAAGCAGTATCAATGGGACTTGGAACGGTCATCATCGGCGGCACAATGAAGCGGGAAGAATTCGAAAGCAGATGCAGTATGTCTTCAGATGAATATATGCCTGTCATGACACCGGTCGGCTTTCCTGCAAAGCCTTCGGTCAGAGAAAGAATGATGCGCAGAGGCGTCAGAGCCGATTCAAGAAAAGAGAAGATCGAACTGTTCTTTGATCAGGATCTGCTCCATCCGCTTACAATGGAAAGTGCTGATTTATCCGAAGCCCTTGAAGCAGTCCGCAAAGGACCTTCCGCAGTCAACAAGCAGCCATGGAGAATCATCTACCGCGATACTGTCTGCTGGTTCTACAAGACAGTTTCCAGACGCTATACATCCGAAGAAACAGGAGACATGCAGAAGGTGGATCTCGGCATTGCGCTCTGCCACTTTGTGACGGTTCTTGATGAGAATGCGATTCTCTATGATTATATTTTTGAAGACCCTCAGATCGCAGGGACAGAAGATCTCGCATTTGTCTGCGGCGTCAGAGTTTAAACCGAAAGGAGAAAACAGATATGAGTCCGATTTATCATCGTGTCAGCATCCGTAAATACCTGGACAAGCCGGTGGATGATGAACTGATCAAAGAAGTTCTCAGAGCCGGCATGCAGGCGCCGAGCGCCTCCAACCAGCAGCCATGGGAATTCTATGTCACCCATGATCATGAGAAGATGACGGCATTAAGTGAGGTTTCTCCCTATGCCAAAATGCTGAAGAACGCTCCCTGCGCCATCGTCAGTGCGTACCGGAAGAACTGCAGACTGCCTGATTATGCTGAAATCGATCTTTCGATTGCCATGGAAAATATGTGGCTAAGATGCGATGAGCTTGGCTTAGGTGCAGTATGGCTTGGCATTGCGCCGATTGAAGAAAGAATGAAAGGCTGCGAAGAGATCTGTGAAATGGATGAAAACCTGTGCGCCTTCGGCATTCTTGTGATCGGCTGGCCGGCTGAAGAAAAGAAACAGCAGGACCGCTTTGAAGAAAGCAGAATCCATATATTCTGAAACGAAAGCACATCAGTGCTTTTTCTTAAGGCAGAATGTAAAATGAAACTATGATCCGCTTAACTGATCTTGACGAAGAACATCTCAAAGAAATTTCACACGCATTTGCGGAGTCGTTTTTAAGCCAGACCGGCTCACTCTCGATGACCGCCAATATGTATGAAGCAGAAATCTATTTTGATATCTGCCTGAAGGAATATGCACGCGCAGGTGTTCTGTATGCATTGTCGGAAAAAGAAGAAGGATATATTGTCTTCCACCGCAAAAACAAAGGAATCCGCTGGTACCGGGATCTGTATATGACATGGCAGTATATGATGCGCTTGACGCCTTCCACCATGCAGAGAATGATCCTGGCAAGAAACGGATGGCAGAGCTATGAAGTAACGCACGCCAATGATCCGGATTATTTGGATGTGGAACTGGTATGTGTCAGAAAGGAATATCAGGGACAGGGGCTGCTCAGGAAAATGCTGAAGGAGCCGTTCGCAGAGGCGGATGCGGCAGGCATTCCCTGCATTCTGGATACCGATGCCGAACACAAGGCCATGCGCTATGAACATGTCGGCATGAGAATTGAGCGCCATGCGGTTCTTTCAAGCGGACTGCATTTATATACGATGATCTATGGAGGCAGAAATAAATGAATCATGAAATCCGGATGTTTACCGAAACAATGCGTGCTGTTGAAACAGGTTTCTGGAAGACTGAAAACGGGGAAGGACATCTTGAACATACAATCGAACAATTGATGGAAGCAGAAGTCTTTCTGCCCGGAACGCTGGATGACGCATTGAAAAATGTTCATCTGACCAAAACTGAAAACAGATGCGTCTATGACACAAAGAATATCGATTCCTTTGCATTGGCTTTGGAGATGCTGAAGGAAAATGATGAACCGGTTCTGGTTTTGAATCTTGCCAATTCGGTCCATCCCGGCGGCGGCGTCAGAAGAGGCGCGCGTGCCCAGGAGGAAGACCTCTGCCGCAAAAGCTCTCTTTTAATCAGTCTGGAAAGTCCTTACGCAAAACCGTATTATGCATACAACCGCAGACTGCATACATACATGGGCAGCGACGGCATCATCATTTCTCCGAATGTCGAAATCATACGCGACTGCCATGGACAGCTGATGGAAAAACCGGTAACTGTTTCTGTCATCACATGCGCGGCGCCGGATTTAAGATACGGCAAAGAAGGAATGAGCGAAGAAGAATATATGAATCTTCTGTATAACCGGATCGCCTGTATCTTCAAAGCTGCGGCTCTGAAAGGCTGCCGCAGGATTGTGCCCGGGGCATTCGGGTGCGGCGCTTTTTATAATGACGCAAAAGATGTGGCAGCTGTATTTGATCAGGTATTGCGGAATCTGAAAATCAACGGGTTCACATGCGATGAACTGTTTGATGAGATCCGCTTTGCGGTCCTCTGCAGAAGAAATCTATACAATTTTGAAGTTTTTTCCGATTTTTTGAGGAAATAAAGAATTGAAAGAAATATATCTGATGCGCAGATGCGCATGGAGGTATATTTCATGAATATCAATGATCCGCAGAAATTCAATCTCGTCCTGAAAGAAACAGTGGAAAAAAGGCTCGGAGACGGGTATGACGTTTCCTTCAGCGAGGTAAAGAAAATCACGGAATCCTATCCGTCCTTATGCATCATGAATCTTTGCGATGGGATCGGGTACAACATCAACCTTGAGCAGCTTTACGGATATTACCGCGAAGGAAAAAGCACGGAAGAATGCGCAGATGAAATCATCGAACGAATCACAGGAGCTCTTCCGTTTGAAGTGCCGGACTGGCTGACGGATTACGACAGGGTAAAGCCGAAGCTGTTCATCCGGGTGTCCGATGCGGAAAAAAACAGGGAGATTCTCGAAGATGTTCCGCATCATGAATGCGAAGGACTGGCTGTGACATGCCATATTCTGATTCATAAAGGAGAAGAGTTTGCGTCGGCCATGATCACAAAACCTTTCCTGAAACAGTATGGAATCAGTGCTGAACAGCTCTATGAAGATGCTGTGAAAAACAGCGAGCGCATCATGCCGGCGCAGATTGTGCCGCTGGATGCCGCCTGCAGAATGGATGACAGCTGTTACAGCAGTCATGCGCTCGTGCTCACAAACCAGGACATGATCAACGGGGCCGCCGTTGTCTTCTATCCGGGAATTCTCGAAGAGACTGCCGGAATGCTCGGCGAAAGCTTCTGGCTGTTTCCTTCCAGCATCCATGAAATGATCGCGTTTGCTTCAGAAAGAATCAGTCATCCCGATGAGGCGAAGGAAATTCTGACAGACGCAAACCGCACAGTGGTGAGTGAGGAGGAACAGCTCAGCGATACCGTCTATTTCTACGACGCGGAAGAACACAGACTTCATAAAGCAGCGTAGCAGTCAAACCGGGGGTTCCCGGTTTTTCTTCTGTTCGAATGAACATTTATCCATAAATAAGGTAAAATAAAAGCAGTTTAGGGGAATCATGCATACACTGCATGGGAGGTTGAAAATGAAAATTGTACTGGATCATCTGACCAAGGTCTACCCGAGCAGTACGAAGGGGAATCCCGATGTAACTGCGGTCAACGACTTCTGTTTTGAAATACCTGACGGCAAGCTGATCGGACTCCTCGGCCCGAGCGGCTGCGGAAAGAGCACGACACTGAATCTGATCAGCGGTCTGGAAACCGCGACCAGCGGAAAGATCTGGTTCGGCGATGACGATGTCACCAGAGTTCCGCCGGAAAACAGAGGCGTCGGCCTTGTGTTCCAGAGCTATGCGTTATATCCGCATATGACAGCCAGACAGAACATTATGTTTCCTTTGGAAAATTTCAAAGGAAGCGAAAAACTGAGCAAGGAAGAAATGCGTGCAAAAGCGGATGAAGCCGCGAGACTTGTTCAGATTGAACCGTATATGGAGCGCAAACCGTCTCAGATGTCAGGCGGACAGCAGCAGCGTGTCGCCATTGCCCGCGCGCTTGTCAAACTGCCGAGAGTTCTGCTTCTTGATGAGCCGTTAAGCAACCTTGACGCAAGACTGCGTCTGCAGACACGTGAAGAAATCAGAAGAATCCAGCAGGAAACAAATCTGACAACAATCTTTGTCACCCATGACCAGGAAGAAGCGATGTCGATTTCCGATATGATCGTTGTTATGAAAAACGGCATCATTCAGCAGATCGGCAAGCCGCAGGATGTCTATGACAGTCCGGCAAATCTGTTTGTCGGCAACTTCCTCGGCACGCCGCCGATGAATGTCTTCAAAGGCAGAGTTGAAAACGGCGCGATTGTCATCGGCAATGAAAGAATTCTGGAAATTGAAGGACCTGAGAATCAGGAAGTCTATGTCGGCATTCGTCCGGAAGGCTATCTGCTTGATGAAAAGGGCACATTCCACTGCACCAAGAAGCAGGTGGAAATCATGGGCCGCGACACCAGCATTGTCTTCACCCATCCCGATCAGGTATCCGAATCGCTGCGCGCGATCATCACGCTCGACAACCGCGATGAGATTCCTTCAACCGTCTGCTTTAAGTTAAAGCCGAACAAGGTGGAAATCTTCCGTGCCGATACGGAAGAACGGATTGATTATAAAGTACGGGAGGCATAATCATGAGAAAGGTAAAGCCGTGGCTGTATCTGCTGCCGGCAATCCTGTTCCTGGCTGCCTTCATGGTCTATCCTCTGATCGATGTATTCATCTATTCCTTTGAGGAAGGCTATAACTCGGCTTCCCAGACATTCAAGGGTGTCGGACTTTACAACTACATGTATGTTCTGCGGGATCCTTATTTCATCCAGGCTCTCAAGAATACATTCATTCTTGTTATCATCACCGTTCCGCTTTCAACCTTCATCGGATTATTGATTGCGCTTGGACTCAATTCAATCAAAAAGTTCAAAGATCTCTTCCAGACCATCTTCTTCCTGCCGTATGTCACCAATACTCTGGCAGTCGGTCTTGTCTTCATGATTCTCTTTAAGAAGACACCGTATTCGGAAGGTCTTGTCAACATGCTCATCAACATGTTCGGCGGAAGCTCGATCGACTTTATCGACGGACCGTACTGGGCCAAGATGTTTGTCTTATGTTTCTATACGGTATGGATTGTATTGCCGTTCAAGATTCTGATTCTGACCAGCGCATTAGCTTCGGTCGATGAAAATCTCTATAAAGCGGCGAAGATTGACGGCACATCGAAATGGCGCACATTCACAAGAATCACGCTGCCGATGATTTCACCGATGATCTTCTATCTCATCATCACCGGATTTATCGGCGCATTCAAAGCTTATTCCGACGCGGTAGCGATTTTCGGAACGGACCTGAACGCGGCCGGTATGAATACGATTGTCGGCTATATCTATGACATGCTGTACGGAAACGGCGGCGGCTATCCGTCCTACGCTTCCGCTGCGGCACTGATCCTTTTCGCAGTCGTACTGACAATTACATGTATCAACCTGACAATTTCCGGCTCAGGCAGAAATGACAAGTGAGGCGCCTTATGAACAGCACAGATTACGCTATTATCGAAAAAAAGGCGAAGCGGAACGAAAAGATCCGCAAGGTCATCACCTATATCCTGCTTGTCTTCTGGTCCATTATTGTCCTGTTCCCGTTCTACTGGATGATTCTGACTTCGATCAAGAGCTACGGAACATACAATGCGGAATATACGCCGAAGTTCTTCACATTATCGCCGACACTGCAGAACTACGCCGACGCCTTTACACAGGTTCCGCTGGCAAGATATTTCGGCAATACCCTGATTTTCGCTATCATCACTACTGCGGCCATGCTGGCGGTGATTGTACTTGCGGCTTTCGCATTTGCACGTCTTGATTTCAAAGGAAGAAATCCGTTATTCTCTTTCTTCCTTTCACTCATGATGATCCCGAATGAACTGGTCATCATCACCAACTTTGTGACGATTACAAATCTCGGACTGCGCAATACCTTTACCGGTCTGATCCTGCCGTCCATCACATCGATCTTCTACATCTACCTGCTCAAGGAAAATTTCGAACAGATTCCGGATGAGCTTTACAAAGCTGCCAAGGTTGACGGCACAAGCGATATCAAATATCTCTTCAAGGTCATGATTCCGATCTGCCAGCCGACGATTGTCACAATCGCGATCCTCAAGGTCATTGAATGCTGGAACTCCTATGTATGGCCAAGACTCATCACCGATGATGAGAATTACTTCCTTGTCTCCAACGGTATCCAGGCTATCCGCGAAAACGGATTCGGACGGGAAAATATCCCGGCAATGATGGCGGCGGTCGTTGTTATTTCCGTACCGCTGATCATCCTGTTTCTGATTTTCCATAAGAAGATCATGGCCGGTGTTTCCAGAGGAGGTACCAAAGGATGAAAAGATTCGCGAAGCTTTCCTTATGCGCTTTACTTGCCTGCGGCATCTTAACCGGATGCCACGGTACCCAGGGAATGGCGGAATTTACGGTTCCCGAATCATTCGATGAAACAAAGACCCATGAACTTGTCTTCTGGGCAAAGAATGATACCAACCGCACCCAGACCGCGATCTATGAAAAGGCGATCTCCGATTTCCAGAAGATGTATCCCAACATCACTGTCAAGATCCGTCTTTATACCGACTATTCCAACATTTACAACGATGTCATCACCAACATCGCGACCAACACAACCCCGAATGTATGCATTACCTATCCGGACCACATCGCAACCTATATGACCGGCGTCAATACGGTTGTCGGTCTTGACGGGCTGATGCACGACGAAAAATACGGACTTGCCGGCAGCGAAGTGAAATTCGACGCGCCGTCCAATGAACAGATGATTCCGGAATTCCTGGATGAATGCATTATCCAGGACGTCCATTACGCAGTTCCGTTCATGCGCAGTACGGAAGCGTGCTACATCAATGAAACCTATGTCAATGAACTGGGCTATGAGCTGCCGGAAGTGCTGACATGGGACTTCATGTTTGAAGTTGCGGAAGCCGCGCTTGCCAAAGATGAAAACGGCAATTTCGCCGTCAACGGACAGAATGTCATGATTCCGATCATCTACAAGTCCACCGACAACATGATGATCCAGATGCTTGCCCAGAAAGGTGCCGAATATTCCGATGCCGAAGGCAATATCCTCATCTTCAATGACACTGCCAAGGAAATCATGTATGACTGCGCGGAGCACGGAAAATCCGGCGCGCTTTCCACATTCAAGATTTCATCCTATCCGGGCAACTTCCTGAATGCCGGCCAGTGCATCTTCGCGATTGACTCAACTGCGGGTGCCACATGGATGGGTTCAGACGCGCCGCTTGTCGATATCTCTCCCGATCAGATCGTTCCGTTTGAAACCGCAGTGCGCATGATTCCCCAGTATGACACTGCCAATCCGAAGATGATCTCGCAGGGACCTTCCATCTGCATCTTCAATAAAAAGGATCCCCAGGAGGTTCTGGCATCCTGGCTGTTTACCCAGTATCTTCTGAGCGATGAAGTCCAGATTGCCTATTCCGAAACAGAAGGCTATGTGCCTGTTACTTCCAAAGCACAGAACTCCGATGTCTATCAGGATTATCTTGCCAGGGAAGGCGAAGACAACAATGAGCACTATGCCGCAAAGATTCAGGCGTCAAAGCTTCTTCTGAACAATACATCGCATACCTTTGTCACACCGGTATTCAACGGCTCCGCATCCTTGCGTCAGGCTGCCGGACAGTTAATTGAAAATGCGATCAAGTCCGCAAGAAGAAAAGAAACTGTCGATGATGCCTATTGCGAAAAGCAGTTTGATTCTGTCATGTCGCTCTACCATCTCGATCAGATTTCCGCTTCCGCAGCATCCAGCGAGGATCTCGGTCCGCTTCCTTCCGCTTCCAAAGCACTGTTAATCACACTTTGCATTGTATGGGTGATTCTCGGCGCTGTTTATGCGGTTCCGGTTCTGAAAAAGAAAGCTAAGAAATAAATTTAAGATGATGCCGTTCTAACTGAAACAAGGACGGCATTTTCAATCATGATGCAAACATTGAAAAATATGCATTATAATGAATATGCCTAAATGGCAGAGAGGGAAAGAAAAAAATGAAAAAGACTCTGAATGCATTTTTAGCAATTGCGCTGGCTGCTTCACTGGCAGGATGCGGCTCCAGTACACCGGAAGGCGGTTCTTCCGCAGCTGCAGGTCCTGATACAACAAAGGGCGAAGGCGTTATGACTTATCAGCAGTATGCAGACGCAGCTGTTGATGACAAGGTTACTGTAGAAGCTTATGTTCAGGCAAAGCAGTCCTGGTGGGACAACAAGGGCACAATCTTTGCGCAGGACGCAGACGGCGGCTATTTCTTCTATGACATGCCGATCTCTGAAGAAGACTACAACAAGCTGACAGAAGGCACAAAGATCAAGGTCACAGGCTACAAGGCTGAATGGATGGGTCAGGTTGAAATCATCGACTCCGAATATGAAATCCTGGAAGGCAGCTGGGTTGCGGAACCTGTTGATGTCACAGCAAAGCTCAAGGACGGCTCCCTGGCTGACAACATGAACCAGAAGGTTACATTCAAGGGCGTCAAGATTGAACCGGCTGAATATACAGAAGACGGCTCCGTTTATGAAGTATACAAGGACGCAAACGGCGAAAACGCTGCATTCATGTACAAATACAACGGCACAGGCGCGCAGGGCGATGATGTTTACTTCACAGTATCCGTCGACGGAGTCAACTACACATTCCTTGTAAGAAGCTACCTCACAGGAAAAGACACAGATGTCTATAAGGCTGCTGAAGCTCTTGAAATCGGCAAGACCTATGACATGGAAGGCTACCTGTACTGGTACAACGGCCCGAACCCTTACATCACAAGCATCAAGGCTAACTGAGTTTACGAAGGATCCTGAAAAAGGGTCCTTTTTTATTGACATCTGCGGTATCATATTCGGGAACACAGGAGTTAAAACATGAATCTTAGCGAAAATCTCATTCAGTTTCTTTCAAAGTCGCCGACCGCATGGCATGCGGTGGAAACCGTAAAGAACATATTGGCGGAAAACGGATATTCCGAACTTAAGGAATATGAAAAATGGAAGATTGAACCGGGACATGCCTATTTTGTAAAGCGCAATGATTCCAGTATTATCGCTTTTGAAATCCCGGAAAAAGGCTTTGCGCCGTTTATGGCCGCAGCCGCCCATACAGATTCGCCTTCCTTCCGCATCAAGCCGCATCCGGAAATGAAGGGCAGCGGCTGTGTGCGGATCAATACCGAAGGCTATGGCGGCATGTTATGCGCACCATGGTTTGACAGACCTTTATCCTGCGCAGGAAGGCTGATGGTCAAAACCGAAAACGGTTTTGAAAGCAGGCTGTTTAAATCCGATCAGGATCTCTTCCTGATCCCGAGCCTTGCAATTCATATGAACAGAACAGCCAATGACAATGCGTCACTCAACAAGCAGAAGGATCTGATGCCTTTATTCACGCTTGATTCAGAAGAGAAGCTTTCTCTTTATGATGTGATTGCTGAAGAAGCAGGCATTGAACCCGACAGCATTCTTGACAGCGATCTGCTGCTGTATGTACGCGAAGAACCGCGTGTATGGGGCGCGAAAAAAGAATTCATTTCCGCCGGACATCTCGATGATCTCTATTGTGCATGGGGACTGACCCAGGGCATGATTCAATCAGAAAATACGAATGCGATCAAGGTGCTCGCACTGTTTGACAATGAGGAAGTCGGTTCATTGACCAAGCAGGGTGCATATTCGACATTCTTCTATGACACATTGAAGAGAATCTTCATTTCGCTTGGAAAGGACGAGGAAGACTTCCTGATGGCTTTATCCGAAAGCTTCCTTGTTTCAGCGGATAACGCCCATGCGGTTCATCCCAACTATCCGGAAAAGATGGATCCAATCAATCAGCCGAAAATGAACGGCGGCATTGTGATCAAATTCAACGGCAATCAGAAATATACCAGCGACGCATATTCCGCTTCCGTGATGAGAAGAGTCTGTGAAAAAGCGGAAGTTCCGGTACAGGAATTTGTCAACCGCTCTGATTCTGCAGGCGGCAGCACGCTCGGCAATCTGTCCAACGTACAGGTATCCCTGAATGCGGTGGATATCGGTCTTGCCCAGCTTGCCATGCATTCCTGCTATGAAACAGCAGGACTCAAAGACGGCGAATATCTTGTCAAAGCGATGAAATGCTATTACGAAAGCGCGATTCACCGCAATGACGGTCAGACAGAACTGATCTGAAAATGAAAAATGAAGCCCGCGGGCTTCATTTTAATATGCATTATCTGCACATGATTTCCATCAGTTTCAGCAGGATTTCAACATTCTTTTCCATTGAC
>CAMVGT010000070.1 GCA_947167125.1 uncultured Erysipelotrichaceae bacterium | reverse complement strand
CAGTGCCAAAAGGAAGATCATTATGTTACAGCTGGAATGGGAACAGGCGATCAGAAAACAAGCCAGAAAAGAAGAGAGAAAGAACTCTATTCAGAAAATGATGGCAGAACTCAGAGAGATCGGTCTTAAAGAAGATGATATTCTCTCAAGACTTCTGAAAAACTATCCTGATGATGAAGAAAATATCTGGGAACTGATGAAACAGAACTGAATAAACTGACATCTGAATCATCACAAAAACAGCTTCCGCAAAAATATGCAGAAGCTGTTTTCATTTCATAATTTTTGAAACAGATGATCAGGCAATCCGGTCGATGCGGAGAATGCACATCGTATCATCTTTGGTAATGCGCAGTGCCTTCTGATTGACGAGATTGTTTTTGATCACAACATCCTGAACCGCCTGATTCAATGCGGATGTGCTGCCGAAGCGAAGACGCACCCTGCCGCTCTGCGCCTGCTGCTGCACGGACGCATAGACCGCGTTGGCATCATATTTTTCAAAATAGGTTCCGGCTGCACGGTGGTATTCCATTTTCAGTGATGTGACTTTGGGAAACTGAATCTTCAGTCTTGCCTTGGCGTTTCCTGTTTCGAGAACTGTCGGAATCGGATGTTCCTTGGAAATCCATGTGTCATTGAGACAGAAGTAATCATGTTCGCAGCTTTCGATATTCTGTCCCAGCAGCAGATCATCCCATGTGCAGTCAACCCATGTCCATGTACCGTCCACATAGACAAAGTTCCATGCATGCTGGATTCTGTTTCCGTTCTTCACTGCCGGTCCGGTGACATAGACGCATTCAATGCCGGCACTTCTGCAGAGCATCTGGAATGCGCGGGAATATCCGGCGCATACGGAACTGGATCCCAGGAATACAGAAGAAAGATTCTGGTCGAGATAGCCGTCCGTGTCACGGCCGGTGTTGAATACTGTTTTCTGTACGATGTAGTCATGGAAGTAAAGAATCTTCTTCCAGTCGGAATCCAGCTGGTTCGCCTTTTCCATAATGGCTCTTACCTGCTGTGCCATCGCGGCTGTCTGCTGCTTTTCATTTCCTGTCAGCTGCAGGAAAGTATGGGTTGTGACTTTCCCGAGCATATTGAAATTGTATCTGGCCGGCGTATCCGCCCACCAGAGTTCGGGATGATCATCGAGAAGCGCGCGGTTGGCAATCAGATAATCTTCGGTGGAAACCGGGTCAATGGAAAAACTCTGTTCAAAGTTGCTGATGTGGGCGCGCATGGTATCGTAGGTCTGTTTCTGTGCTTTGCTCAGAAAGGTGTAATAGAATCCATGATTCAGATCGAGCTGCTGTGCCATAGTTTACTCCTTTGTTAATTATTTAGTTTTCAGTATCAGAGATAATGATCGAAGAGCCATCTGCCGAAGCCGTCTTCCCCTGCCGGATATTCGGTTACCGCATCGGCAATTGCCTTGTTTTCCGCCATGCCGTTGCACAGGCATATGGAATAGCCTGCCATCTTCATCATTTCCAGATCATTTTCCGCATCGCCGAATGCCATGACATCCTCAAGGGATATGCCGTTGGCTTCGCAGAATTCCTTTACCGCGTTTCCTTTATTATTGCGGCGGTCCTGGAATTCCAGAAGATCGACTCTTGTCTTGAAGCTGAAGAATGTTTCGTTTTCCAGTGTCTTTGCCAGCGGCACCACTTCCGCGTCCATCTCTTCGGCGGAATGGGTTCTGTACATGATTTTGCCGACCGGCTCTTCCCAGAATTCTTCAATACTCTTTACCGTTCTGGATTCGTTTTTATTGCGCTCTGCACTGGCTTTGAGAAGTTCATCATCCCACTGCGCCAGCATATAGCCTTCCCGGTAGATAAACGGATTGCACTTGGAAGGAGCCATGCCGGTGATGATCTCTTTGATGGTATCAGGCTGCAGAAGATTGAGCTTGACGGTTTCGTTCTTTCTTGAATCATAAATCTCACCGCCGTTTAAGCCGATGATGAAATCAAACTGGAACCCAAGCTGCCACTCTTCGGCATGTTTCAGTAAATTCTGCCAGAGAGGTCTGCCGGAAGCCAGTCCCAGAAGAACGCCGCGGCGATGGAGTTCCTGCATTGCCTTCCGGTTGATTTCACCGAAATCCTGTCCGCGGTCGCGCAGGGTGCGGTCGATATCCGCCACAACAATTTTATAGTCCTTTTTCATTCACTCACCTCTGTCATTTCAGCATGATTCCGTCTGCCATTACATGTCTTACGCAGGACAAGGAAGAAAACAGATCGCCGTCATAGAATACAAGATCCGCGTCTTTTCCTTCTTCAATTGAACCGATCCGGTCCGCGCATAAGATATGCTTTGCCGGATGGATTGTGATTGCCTTCAAAGCTTCAAACGGATCCATTCCTGCCTTGACGCAATAGCCGGCATAAACCGGAAGATAGCTGATCATGGAGAAAGGATGGTCGGTCACAATCGAAACTGTGCATCCTTTCGCACTGAGGATCCCGGCAGTTTCCCATGTTTTGTTTTTCAGTTCCACTTTCGAAGCGGATGACATTGTCGGTCCTACCGCAAGCGGATAGTTCTCTTCTGCCAGGATATCGGCAATCAGATGTCCTTCCGTCACATGTTCCAGTGTCAGCAGCACATCAAATTCCTTTGCGATCCGGATCGCGGTCAGAATATCATTGGCCTGATGGGCATGAGCTTTCAGCGGGATTTCTTTTTTTATGACCGGAATCATCGCTTCCAGCTTGAAATCAAATGCCGGTTCTTTGGACGGATCGCCGTCTGCGGCTTCCTTCTTTGCAAGATATTGTTTTGTTTTAAACAGGATCTCACGAAGATGGGCTGCCGTGGACATTCTTGCCCGGTTGCCCTTTTCTTTATAAACGGATTTCGGATTTTCACCAAATGCGCATTTCATCGCGACCGGATCTTTGATCACCATCCTGTCGGCACTGATGCCGTATGTCTTGAAGGCTGCCCATGTGCCGCCGACCACATTCGCGCTGCCCGGTCCGGTCGCAATGCATGTCACGCCTGCTTCCCTTGCCTTGGCAAAGGAGGCGTCAAACGGATTGACACTGTCAATTGCGCGCAGATGCGGTGTCAGGCAGTCGCTCATTTCGTTATAGTCGCTGCCTTCAAAACCGATTGCGGTTCCGGCAACGCCGACATGTGTATGGGCATCGACAAAGCCGGGATAAATCCGCATGCCGTCCGCATCGAACACATCTTCATCCGCCGGCAGATCGTTTCCGATCTGTCTGATTTTCCTTCCTGAACCAGTATGTCTGCAGTATACGGTTCCCTCTGAACCGCGTCGAAGATGAGTCCGTTATGAATGATCATATCTGCCCCTCCGTATTATCATATCCTTCCAGTGCCATGAGTTCCTTCTTCATTTCAGAAGGAATGATGGCATGGCAGGCATCATAGGTTTCCAGTTTTTCACTATGGATCATCTGCAGGAATTTCCGGTAATCGGTCTGCAGGAATGTTCGCCGGCTGTGCTGGGTGACGCATCTTGCGAAATAGCGTCCGCACTGAATGGCATCTCCGGTTGCCGGATCAATCATGCCGACAGGCGGGAACGGTTCCTTCGGAATGATCGTATCCACGCCGGCAGTCACGGTATAAACGCCCTGGTATCCCTTTCCGTCATCGGAAAGATAGACATGGCAGGAACACCAGTAATAGTCTTTTTTCTGCAGATCATGCAGAAGCTGTTCGAAGCCTTCCGGATTATCTTCTGCCGCAAATGCGCGCAGCTTTCCGGTTTCAATGGTCAAAGGCCACAAAGCGCCATGTACAAGCGTCACCCCATCGGTGTAGTTTTCCGAAGCTTCCGCAAGATTGTGCTTTGTTTTTTCAAGCATGAGCGTACGGGCTTCTTCAAGGTCTTTGCGCGTAAATTCCTGATTGTCCAGGATAAATGTTTTCGCATGCCACTTCTTCATGATCGCTCCGGCAATCATGGTAATCAGGGCAATTTCATGCGGGGTTGTCAGGCCGGGCAGCTGCAGGCAGATTTCATCTCTTTCATTCTGCGCCCATCTGACTCTGATTCCGGTACCGGTCAGACGCGGATCATACAGAATCACAAATCCTTCATCGGGAACCAGTGAAGAAAAACGCAGAAAACGATCCTGACTTCCTGCTTTCAGGATCCCTGCGGTAAGATCATCAATCTCCAGTCTTCTTCTGAACAAACCGGTCTGGCGGATGGTAATTTCAAACGGCATAGTATTCAGAGTTTTTCCATTTCCTTCATTTCATCAAAATACATGGATGCGCACATATCGTAATACAGCGGTGTCAGAGCGATATATCCCATCTCCACTGCCTCGACATCGGTGATCGTCTGCTTGGTGCTGGGTTTGTCCGGCATTTCATTGTCATTCATCGTAAGATAGATGCCGTCTTCCTTATGAACAAGGGAAACCGGACGTTTATAATCGACATGATCATGAAGATCCGTCACTTTCATTCCTTTGATTTCTTCCGCTTTGACTGCCGGCACATTGATATTGAGAATAAACCGGCTGCGGTTCCGGCAGGACATGAATACCGGAATCAGTTTCTTTGCGGCATCAGCGGCGGCTGAGAAATCTTCCGCCTTATGCGAGCACAGGGAAACTGCCATGCCGGGAGTACCGAGGATCATCGCTTCCCCTGCGGCTGCCACGGTTCCGGAATAAACCACATCGCTGGCAAGATTGCGGCCGATGTTGATACCGGAAATAATCAGATCCATTTTCACATCAAACAGACCGCATAATCCGTAATAGACACAGTCAGAAGGCGTTCCGTCAATCGCCCATGCTTTCTTCACACCGGGAATGATACGCTCTTCCGCTCTGTTGTCCTGATAGAAATATGTCACACTGTGAGAGAATGCGCTGCGCTGGCTGATCGGCGCGGCAACATATAAATCGTAAGTATCTTTTAAAGCATCGACCAGGGCAAGCAGGCCCTTTGAGTCAATGCCGTCGTCATTGGCAATGAGAATGTTCATCGAGAGTTATCCTTCCAATGGGATTATACCTGTTTCCTGACACAGATGACAACTTAAGACCTTTTCAACCGGCATATTTCACGCTCCGTCTTAAAAAAAGAAAAAGGAGCCACGAAATCAGACTCCTGAACAACCCCGGAAAATGTTAAAGCCCTGACATGTCAGGGCTTTCGGTTAAGTGGTGGGGAAGATGGGACTTGAACCCACACGGTGTTGCCACCAACGGATTTTAAGTCCGTTGCGTCTGCCGATTCCGCCACTACCCCAAAAAAATAGAAGTGGAGGTGCCTGCCGGGGTCGAACCGGCGATCACAGAGTTGCAGTCTGTTGCCTTACCACTTGGCTAAGGCACCATATAACCCCCCACTTGCCCAATCATTATATCTTTCCTCAGTTCGAATTGCAACAAAAGAATTACATCTTTCGCTTATCTGTCTTTTTCAAAACAGAAGATTGCTTCAAGGTTCAGCCAGCTGTCTTTCTTCACCGTGACAAAGCCCCTGCGGTTTGCCTCTTCCTCAAGCTCACGGAAACTGAACAGTGCTTCTTCGGCATGTCCCCAATGAAAACAGGCATCCGTGATATGAATGCACGTCCTGGAAAGATCGGCAATATAGATTCTGCCGCCGTCTTTTAAAACACGATGCGCTTCATCGAAGAATGTCCGCCATCCTTCCACATGGTGCAGAATGCAGAAATCAAGAACCGCGTCAAAACTCTTTTCTTCAAAGCGTGAAAGATCATCCGCGCTTCCTTTTACAAACTCTGCGTTTGGAAGATTCTTCCGCTTTGCAAGATCCAGCTGTTCCTCCATGATATCAAGACCTGTATAGCTCTTCGGATTTTTGGCTGTGATCAGCGATGCGCTGTATCCGGAGCCGCATCCGACTTCCAGAATATCCTTTCCTTCAATCTGCAGTCCGAAATCTTCAAATGACCTGAGCTCAAGCTCACGGATCCACCATTTCCGCCATCCCATCTGCATGGCTTCAAATTCACCGATACTTAATTCCATCTGCCTGCCCTTCTTTCACGGTTTCATTATAGCGCAATCTGTTAGAGTATGCTAACTTGCTTCTTAAAAAAAACAGAGTCTGTTTCCGGACTCTGTTTCATGTGCTTTTTACTGATCAGCCAAGCATTGCGGCGATCGACTCTTTCGGCTGGAAGCCGAGTGTTGTCGCAGCTGCTTCACCGTTCTTGAAGACGATCATGGTCGGAATGGACATGATGCCGTATCTTTCCGCGATCTCAGGGTTGTCATCAACATTCACCTTGATGAACTTGACATCTGTACGTTCTGTTGAAAGTTCTTCAACGATCGGTCCTACCATTTTGCAGGGTCCGCACCAGTCAGCGTAGAAGTCAGCGAATACTGCTTCATTATCTTTTAAAATCTGATCGAAATCTTCTGTATCTTTAACAATGTACATGTTTGATTACCTCCGGATACATTATGTCATTAAACTGTCTGAATTCAAATGAATATGCCCTAACCGAGTCTGGAAGCAGCCGCATGATCCAGAATGACTGTCACATCATCATGATCCTGCAGAATGCTTGCCGGACAGGAAGGATCCTTTGCGCCTTTGACCATGCCGTATACCGCATTCGCCTTGTTTTCACCGGTCGCGATGACGATGATCTTCTTTGCCCGCATGATGCTTGCAAGCCCCATCGTGATGGCTTTGCGGGGAACCTGGTTGATGTCATCCTCAAAGAAGCGGGCATTGTCACGGCGTGTCTGTTCTTCCAGATCCGCAATATGCGTTTCAGAATCAAACGGCGTGCCCGGTTCATTGAAACCGATATGTCCGTCTGTTCCGATGCCGAGAACCTGCAGATCAATCTCATGTTTCTTCAGTTCATTTTCATAGCGGATACATTCCGCCTGCATATCTTCCCTGTCACCGTGGGGAATATGAATATTTTCTTCCCGGATATCGATCTGGTCGAAGAGATTTTCATGCATGAATGTGTAATAGCTCTGCTCATGGTTTCTCTCAATGCCGATGTATTCATCGAGATTGAATGTTGTCACCTTCTTGTAGCTGGTGCCGTTGCCGTTATGATCGGCAATCATTTTTTTATACAGTCCGACCGGAGACGATCCGGTGGCAAGTCCAAGCACCGGGTGTTCCGATGACTGCAATGTGTTCCGCATGATCTTGAAAGCTTCGGAGCTGACAAGACCATAATCATCAACAATCACAATGTTGAACATTCTGCTTCCTTTCTATTGAAGCATCAGAATACTTCAATTGAATACGCGGTTGTGAAGGTTCTGTGCGCATCAAGAAGGATGGTTCCTTCCCTTTCTTCAAACGGAACTTTCACTTCCGTGAAATCGGTGTGGCTGTGCCACGGTTCAATGCATACAAACGGTGCATGCGGGCTCCAGAATGCCAGCCACTTGTAACCCACGCAGCTGACTCTGACGCCATGGTTTCCATCCGTCAGTGCTGCCCATGAGGAAGCCGGATCGGTGATGATCACGGTTGCCGCAAGCGCTTCTTTATCCAGTGCGAGTTCTTTGATATTGTCAGCCTTTGTGGTCAGCCATTCAAATGTTTCATGGTTGGAGAATTCGATATGATAATCGTCAAAATTCTTATCCGGTTCCACCGGGCAGTTGAATGCCGGATGCAGACCGAAGTTGAACGGCATGGTTCTGTCGTTTTCATTTGTGATGGTATAGGTGATGTCCATCTTTGAACCGGTCAGTTCATAGCGGATCTGAATTGTGAAGGCAAACGGATATTCCCCTCTTGTCATCTCATTGTCTTTGAGTTCCATCACAACGCAGGTATCGGTATGTTCCACACACTTGAATTCGCTTCTTCTGCAGAAACCATGGTTGCCTGTCTTGTATTCCTTGCCGTCAATGTGCAGAATCTTGTCCCATGTGGAGCCGACCATCGGGAACAGTGTCGGGTTTCTGCCGCTCCAGAAAGCGGGATCTCCCTGCCACATATATTCGATGCCGGTATCATTTTTCTTAAAGCTGTGAATTTCTGAAGCATGCTCATCAATGACAGCAGTGACTGCGTCATTCTTTATTGTGAAAGAAGCCATATTCGTATCCTCCTATTATATTTTCCTGCACAGCAGGTACCTTTTCAGAAATTATAACATGTGAGCAAATAATCAATGCGCCTTTTTCAGCACAGATCAAAAGAAAAAGACGGTCAGGGAACAGATCATACCTGTGCTTTCCTTATTGATCCAATGATTTTAAAAAGGCAGAACCGTGTCTGCCTTTTGTTGACGTATATGAATGGATCAGAGCTCTCTGAAACGCTGCGCTCCCTTTGTGTCAAGCCAATGCATGAAGTAAAGACCGCCTGCCCCGAATATAAGACTGAGGATGCCAAGCCAGGCTGCCGCGCCGATCGGATAGGCAAGCAGAAGCCAGCCTGCGGCCAGAGCTGCACAGATGATCCATGTGCCGAAAAGGATGATCATCACCGGCGCTCCCTGCTTGATTACAGACAGCTCGCTGACCCAGCTGAGATTTGCCATGCGCACACCCAGAAACAGCCCGGACATCGTGGCAAAAAATGTGAAGACAAGCACAAAGAGCACGGTTAATGCCTTGATATAAAGCGGTGCATTGATCACGCATACGGACAGCACAGCCGCAAATGCGGCAGGAATGCCTGCTAAGATCAGCTGCATGCACGCCTTTGCCCGCAGCACCTGTTTCGCGTCAACCGGCAGAGAGCGCGGGATCCAGATGTTCTTTCCTTCCAGGGAAACCGAAGGAACCGCCATATCGACCATCGATGTCATCATGCACAGCATGACGCTGATGAGAACGGCTGAACTGTACGGCGCATGTGCAAAGACCGTATCAAGCGCTTTGATAAATTCCCCGCCTTTCAGGAAGATTGCAATACCGGCAGCCGGTATGAACAGAACGCCAAGACCGCAGTTGAGCATATAATTCGCATCGCTCGTGAACCGTTTGAATTCTTTTGCAAGAAGAGCGCCGAAGACGCTTTTCTTTCTGACAGACTTCTCACGGTATACCTTCTTTTCACTGACGCCTGTATCTGCCGCAATCGCAAAGAAGGTGCGGGAAATCACTGTCCACACAATCGCGCATAAGGCAAAGGAAACAGCCAGAAAGATGAGTGCTGAAAGAAGATTCCCTTCCCCGATTGTGCCGAAGAGATACAGGATATAAGCAGAGCCTTTGATCTCTTTGCCATAGACCGCCGCATTGAGGGCAAGGTCATCGATCATACTGCTGGCTCTGAAATAAAAGTAATAATAGCCTGCGAAGAATACCAGTGCCGCAAGCACGCCGGCATAGCTTTTGTTCTTGAAGCGCTGACTGATTTTCGCGACCGCCCATCCGAGGATGCACGATAATAACATAACGATCAGTGTAATGATGAGGATCAGCAGAATCCCGCCGATCAGCCGCATCAGTGTAAAGCCTGCCGTGATCCAGTAAACTGCAAGCGTCGGAATCAGAACAATCAGGGAATATAAGGCACCCATGATGTAAACATTGAGGAGTCTGGAAGCGATGATCACATTTACAGGTATGGGCAGTGAAAGCAGAAGATCATTGTCCTTGGCTAGATAAAGACCGGCATAGGTATTGAACACACTGCCGAAGACACCGAGCACCAGCGCAATCAGACCCATCAGCAGGAAATACATCCATCCCATCCCGAGTGAGACCATCGGTCCGCAGAGATTCATTGCCAGCACAAAGAACACTGCTCCAAGCATCCCGAAGACAACCGCGATATACAGCAGAAAGAACAGGGCAACCTGCCACTTTGGACGCATGGTTCCCTTCTTCGCATCCAGGAAATAGGATCTGAACAGTTCTGTCATCTGTTTTTTCAGAAGCAGTTTCAGCATTATTCGCCCTCCAGCTCAAGGAAGACTTCCTCCAGACTGTCATCTCCTTTGACTTCTTCCATGGTTCCGGACTTCACAAGTCTGCCCTGCTTGATGATGGCAACCTTGTCACAGAGTTTCTCCGCCACTTCCAGTACATGCGTGGAGAAGAAGATGGCTCCGCCATTGTCGCAGTGTTCACGCATCATCTGCTTGAGCTGATGCGATGCCTTGGGATCAAGACCGACAAACGGCTCATCCATGATGATCAGCTTCGGATCGTGGATCAAAGCGGATATCAGCGCCAGCTTCTGCTTCATGCCGTGGGAGTATGAAGAAACCGGCTCTGCAAGTGCCTGGGTCAGTTCGAAGGTATCCGCATATCTGCGGATCTTTTCCTGACGGACAGCAGCGTCAATGCCGAAGATATCCGCAATGAAGTTGAGATATCCGATGCCGCTCATGAATTCATATAAATCGGGATTGTCCGGGATATAGGCAAGCTCCTGCTTGCATGTGACAGGTTCCGTTCTGATATTGTGTCCGTTGATCAGAATCGTCCCTTCATCAAAGGGGAGAATGCCGACTGCGCTTTTCAGGGTTGTGCTTTTACCGGCGCCGTTATGTCCGATAAAGCCGAAGATTTCGCCTTTGTGAATATGCAGGCTGAGATCATCAACCGCTTTGGTACTGCCGTAGGTTTTTGTCAGATGTTCAATTTTAAGCATAACTTTTCTCACTTTCACTGAAGATCAGATCAGCCGGGACAGCCATATGATTCATTCATACACTGCTGTACCTATAAGCAGATTATACATGGATATATCACTGCGCAGGTGTTAAGAATCATCCGTATTTTCCGCTTTCCTGCTTCTGTCAATCTGCTGAACAGAAACGGAACAAATTGACTTAAGTTGAAGGAAAGCACTTCACCTTAAGTCATTTTTTTGCAGTCGGCTATACTGTAGATAAGAGAGCCAAGAATTATGATCAGTGATTATCTTGCTAAGCCGATCGTAAAAACTGCTACAAAAGTATTTCAGAAAAAATATGATCCCAGTAAGCCTACTTTCAAGCTCATTTTTCATCATCATTGGGATTCTTTCCTTGCGGCCTGCAAGGAAAAAGAAATTCATATAGAAGACTATAAGCGTTATGAGGTCGAGCGAATGATGGCCTGCGGAACTTTAGAGATGGGCGGCGAAGTCTATGAATGTCCACACTGTCATCGCCATCATATTATCTGCTATACATGCAAAAGCAGATTCTGTAACTCCTGCGGCGCTAAAATGGTTCGCGCCAGAGCTTATAAAATTGCCAAATCCACTATAGATGTCAATCACAGGCATATGGTTTTCACAATTGATGAACGGATCAGAGACTATTTCTGGCATAACCATGAATGGCTTCATTTTCTTTTCGATGCCGCCAGTGAAGCCATTTTCTATACTTTTAACAAAACCAAAACATCATCAGTTCAGTCCTGCAAAAAGAAACGGCGCAAAAGAAAAAAGAAATCTGTGATTACTCCGGGATTTATCATTACCCTTCACACATATGGCAGGGATCTGAAATGGAACCCACATGTTCATGTGCTCTGCACTGAGGGAGGTATGAATCAGGACCATGTATATAAAGCGTTGCCTTACATCAATTACGCCTCTCTTCGCAAATCATTTATGAAGCAGCTCCTTGATAAAATGCGTGATGCACTATCTGATAATCCGCAGGAACAGCGGAAATTCAAGAATCTGATAACACTCATGTATAAGGAGGACTCTGAGGGTTTCTATGTACACGCGCCTCCCAGGGAAATGAAAAAAACCGGTAAAGATCAAGTGATCAAATACATGATCCGGTATGCCGGCAAACCTCCCATGGCTCAGAGCAGGATTATTTCATATGACAGAGATAATGGAATTATCCGATATTATTACGAGGATCATAAAACCGGACAGCGTATCGAAGTTGAAGAAAATGTTTTTAACTTTATCTGGAAACTCCTCCGCCATATTCCTGAGCCGCAATTCAAAATGGTCCGCTATTACGGCATTTATGCCTGCTGCGATCATAAACAAAAGAAAGCTGTCACACTCAGACTTCTGAAACAGAATTCTTATAAATATAATCGTAACCGGCCGAGACACTATCGGCTGAGTTTGATCGATACTTTCGGTGTAGATCCGCTTCTGTGTACTTGCGGACACTACATGGAATTTGTCGACTCCTATGTTCCGCCGCGCTTCAGGGCTGGTGGTGAACCGCCGTAAGCAATTCCGGGTATCCGATCACATAACGTAGGATATTGCGAAGAGGTTGGATGGACCTGGCTCATAAAAGGAGTGAAACCATCTGCGCGTCCGTAACAAAACCAGGATGTGAAGCAGTCACACCCTGGCCCCAAAACACTACAAGTTTCATTCCGGCAAAACTTGAAGTACACACGTATGCGTTTAAATTTTACTATGATTTTTACGCCTTTTCATAGTGCCATTACAATTTTCGACATTTTGAACCCTTTAGAGAACTTTCCTAGAAAAAAAAGGCAGCCCGATCTGGACTGCCTGAGTGGAACTCAGAATTTAACGAGTTCGCCCTGTGCTTCACCTGCGATGCAGGCAGCGTTTGCTTCATCGGTATCGATGTGCATAGCCAGGGAATAGTTCGGGGATACGCGGACAACA
>CAMVGT010000069.1 GCA_947167125.1 uncultured Erysipelotrichaceae bacterium | reverse complement strand
CAAGCACGAACAGCACTGTGACTGTCAATTCGGATCTGCTTTCCACTTCAATCAGCTTGAAGGTCGAAATCTTCCTGCCGATCAGTCCGCAGAAGAGTCCGATGATAATATAGCTGACATATTCCGCGATCAGTCCGAAGATACCGAACCGGAATGCAAGTCCGGCGACTTCCGAGAAGATCATGCGGATGAAGCTATAATCGAAATAGTTAACGAACTTTTCGAGAATAATCGCGAAGAATGTTCCGATCGCGGCCCATTTGAGCGTCAGCAGGATCAGGGAGCTCATCGCATTCATTGTCGTCTTCTTTACCGATCCGCTGCCCTTCATTGCCTTGCCCGGCATCAGTAGCATCGTAAACAATCCGGTCTTCGGACGGTCAATGATTTCATCATACAGCTGTGTCTGTGTCTCCTTGCGGATTTCCTTTTTCAGCTGTTTCTTTTCCGCTTTGGTGAGAGGTGCTTCTTCTGTCTCTTCTTCCGGTTCACTGACCGGCTCTTCGTTCACTGTTTCTTCCGCAGGAACAGCCGTTTCGGTTACTTCTTCAGAAGGAGTTTCAATAACTTCCGTTACACCTTCTTCTGCATCTTCTCCGGATTCTTCCATTTCCGGATCAGCCGGGAAGATGACTGTCTGTTCTTCTGCAGGTTCTTCAGATTCAGCAGCTTCGGAAACTTCTTCTGCCTGCTCTTCTGCAGCTTCTTCTGTATCTTCTGCAGAAATTTCTTCAGCCTGTTCCGCTTCAGCAGGTTCTTCTGCTGTATCTGTTTCAGATGCAGATTCTGTCTCTTCAGTTTCAGATACTTCTTCTGCAGCGGGCTCTTCACCTTCTGTTTCAGCAGTTTCTTCCGCTTCACTTACAGTTTCCTGTACTTCTTCAGCTGATTCTTCAGTCACTGCTTCCTGAACCGCTACTTCAGCCGGTTCCTGGATTTCTTCTGCAGTTTCTTCTTCTGCTGCTTCAGCCACTGCCGGGATTTCTTCCTCTGCAGGAATGGTTTCCGCTGCTTCAGTAACTGCTTCTTCTGCTTTCTTTCCTTTGAAAAGGTTACGGAAGAAAGAAGTGGCTTTTGCCATGAAACCGACGGATGCCGCAGCAGCTGTGGCTTCTGCAGCTGTTTCAGCTGCGGATGCGGTTTCTTCAGCGTCCTGCACTTTTTCTTCAGTTATTTCTTCAGTAGATTCTTCAGCAGCTTCCGCTTTCACTTCTTCGACGAATTCTTCAGCTTCTGAAGTTTCTTCGGTCAGTAAAATATCTTCCGCTGTTATGCCGGATTCTTCGGCTGTAATCTCATTCAGTACTGTCGGTCTGAATGACTTATACGGACGGTGTCTGTATGAAACGGCACGCTGCCTGTTCAGAACCGGCGTGTTCGTTCTTTTCCATTTTGCACCGATATAATTCTTGCTCATAAACCGCTCCTTGAAGATCCTGATAACAAAATGTGCTTTTCAGCACATCTTCGGGTTTTATGCTCTGCCGGAATACTTTCCGTCTGCTGTGGAGATAACAACCGTTTCGCCGTTCTGGATGAACAGAGGGACTTTGATTTCAAGACCTGTTTCCAGAACCGCGTTCTTGGAAGCGGATGTTGCTGTGTCGCCCTTTACTGCCTGTTCGCATTCGACAATCTGCAGTTCGACCTTATCGGGAAGAATGACACCGAGAATTTCATTCTCATACATGGAGATACTGACATTCTCATTCGGTTTCAGGAATTTCATTTCCCATTCCAGACGGTCTTTGCCGATTTCGATCTGGTCATATGTATCGTTGTCCATGAAGACGAGGTTTGATCCGTCATCATAGAGATACTGCATTGTCTTTCTTTCAACATGCGCTGTCTCAACCTTGTCGCCGCCGGTGAATGAGATTTCATTGATAACGCCGGTGCGCAGATTTTTGACCTTGACCTTGATGATCATCTGACGCATTGCTGTTTTATTGTGATCTACGTTGATTACCTGGTAAATATTGCGTTCATATTCGAAGCAGTTACCCGGTTTTAAGTCGTTTACAATTACCATAAATTTCTGCCTGCCTATCCTTTTCTATTCTATAAAAAAAGTCCCTTTTGTCAATCGGAGCACCCGATCCTTAAAGGGACTTTAAGACTGTATTCTGTCTGAATGAAAGGGAATCAGTCAGTGCATGACTTCATCATAAGCGGATGTATCACGGATTGTTTCATAATCGATGATCCGTCTGTTTTCATCTGTTTCAATCAGAAGTTCTTCATAGGGATCAAAGATCACAGCTGTAACAGAGTCAAACCCTTTTGAAATTTCATATGCATAATGCATGGTTTCATAGGTTCCCTCATCCAGCACACCGCAGTCGAGAAGATTGCGGATATCCATAATCACTTCCGTTTCCGCGTCGAGATATTTCTGTGCCGTCTGCAGGTTGTTCATTGTTTTCATCATCCGCATCTCGCTGTCAGCGAACATGAAAATAAAAGCTGTGCAGTAAAGAAACAGACAGAAGAACCAGGAACTGATGATCCCTTTACGGCAGATACGCAATTGCTTTTGAAATGATTTCTCCATCGCGTTCAATCCCGATTTTCAGAATGTTTTCCTCGATTGAAAATGTGCAGTCATCGACATCCGTGAAAAAGATCTGCGTTCCCGGAAACAGAATCACTTTGTCGCCGGACTGCCGCAGCGTCATTTCCCTGGACTGACTGATAAACGAAACCTCAAGCGGATCCGCGATCACATCATAGGATGTCAGAAACAGCCTTCTCAGCTGCAAGGCGCTGATTTCATCCTGCACCGCATCGGGAAGCTGTGTGCATCTGCTCAGAATCAGGATACATTCCATGCTTAAAGGAACCATGCACATGGCGATCAGGAACGCGATTACGGTTCTTCCGAGAAGAAATCCCCGTCTTCCTCTTCTTCTGTTTCCTCCTGCACAATGCATTCCCGGCAGCTGAATCCGGAAGCTCTTAATGCCCATTCCGCCTTCTCCTCAATCCGCTCTGCAGTTTCTTCGATCAGATTTTGGCTTTTCAGATGCATCATCGTAAACAGATGCACCGACGATACCAGTACGCAGACAGCCGCCGCTGCGCATAAGGCATCATTGAGCAGAAATCCGTCAGTCTTTGAAAACCAGTTTTCCCGGTCCAAGTTCGATCACAATCCTTCTGCCTCTTTCGCCGATGGCGGCTGTCATCGCTCTGTTCACATTTCCCTTTTCCGTAAAGTGAAGATCCGGCGCGTCCGGACATCTGCTTTCAAGAGAGACCGATTCGCCTTCTGCCATCGCGATGCTCTGGGAAAGATAGTAATCCGGCGCAAACATCCAGTAGGAATCCGGTTCAGCCGATGCGTGCGAAGAAAACAGTGTCGTCAATGAAGTCAGAATCACCATGACCGCAAGAACTTCCTGCATCATACTCATTCCACATAAGCCTGGCCGTCGCTGATCACCAGCGTATGCGAACCGTCGCATGTCAGCTGGTCTTCGCTCAATAAGCCGGCAGAGACAAGATCCTGCACGCTGCCGGGATATTCGCCGTATTCCAGCTTGTACTGCAGGATCGCCGAATCCCCGACTTTCTCAAGCGCCTTGCAGCCCTTGTTGTTTACGATCGACATCGTTTTCTGAATGTTGGGAACGGTCAGAAGAAAAAGAACGGAAATGATCAGTACAACGATTGTCATTTCCAGCAGGGTGAAGCCTTTTTTGAATTTTCCTTTCATAAACCTCCTCCTTTTTAAAGCATCTGCAGCATGTTCATCGGCATCATCAGGATGCTGTAAACAAAGATCAGAACGATGCCGATCAAAGTGTAGGAGAACAGCTGAACGGCAGTGGAAAACCGGCGTATGGAAGCTTCGGACCGCTTTTTGCTCATGGTGAGATACCCTTCCAGCATGCTGTCGCACTGACCGCTCAGGGCAGCCAGGTGAATAAAGCGGGAAAGCGCGCTTTCGACAAAGGGAGATGACATTGCATGTTCAAAGGATGCCCCTTCCATCAGCGAGCGGTCCAGTTCATCCGCAATTAGTGCGACCAGCGGCTTACCTTCAATCCGTTTGAGAATCTGCAGCGACTGCCTGGTCGAAATGCTTCTGCGTGAGCATTCCAGAAAGAACCGTACAAAATCCCTCGACGCGAATATGACCGGCAGGCTGTCAGGAAAGCGCGGCGCGATTGCCCTGTATGTTTTTTCAATCCGGTTTCTGCGTGTCGCATAAACCGCAATGAATGCAGCGCATACGGCACATAGCGCGGTAAATGCGGAAAACAGACGGATCCATACACGCATGGCTTCATAATCCGCACCTCCCGTCACATGCATGGAATTCATCATCGACAGCATCACCGGCAGCAGAAATGTCGCAAACAGGAAGATACCGGCTGTCATTCCTGCTAACAGCAGACACGGATAGAGACATCCTTTGATCAATGCCCGTTTTTCTTCCTTTTCTTCTTTCACAATCTGGGTGACGGAAGAAAGTGCGGACGAGAGATCCATGTACTGCAGGAAGCCGCTGAGATAAATCCCGAAGCTTCCCCGGCACATCTGCGGCAGAAAATCGGCGGCGCTTTCCCCGTTTTCCATATGTCTCTGCAGTTCTTCGATGAGATACGCATTCTTTTCCGTTTTGATCAGAATCAGAGTCTGCTGAAACGAAAAGCCGCTGTTCATTAACATCGATATGCTTTCGCATAGATCCGAATCCAGGAATTCAGACTGATGCTTCTTCCTCAGGGATAATGCCGAGCTGAACAGCTTCTTCAATCCGCTCTTTGAGTCTGCGGAATCCTTCGGGAAGATGTCCGGTTTCATTCCAGAAAGCAATGTCTCTTTCATCCATGATTTCATAAATTCCTGTCCTTCCTTTCGGGCCGCCTGTAAAAAGCCTTTGATTGCATACCCCGCACAGCACTTCCGCCATCATCGATTTCGCAACGCCGAGATCAATCATTCTTTCGATTGCGCCGACGCAGCTGAAACTGTGCAGACTGGTCACAACCAGATGTCCGGTCAGCGCGCTGCGCACCGCCATCTGCGCAGCTGTGGAGTCGCGGATTTCCCCGATCATAATGATATCGGGATCATGGCGCATCAGCTGCTTGATGCCGTCGGCATACGTCAGCTGCTTTTCACTGACCTGGATCTGCACATAGTTTTCATGAATCACTTCAACCGGATCCTCCAGGGTGAAGATCTTGCGCTGCGATACTTCATCGAGCAATGTGTAAAGCGCTGTCGTCTTGCCGGATCCGGTCGGTCCTGAAAAGATCAGCAGTCCGCTTCTGCGCGCCATTTTTTCCCGCATCCATTCAATTGTCTCTCTGTCATAGCAGAGATCTTCCGCTCTGATCCCGCTCTGCGCATTGAGAATACGCAGGACACCGGAAACCGAATGCCATGCGGATACTGCCGCAAAGCGCAGGGAAAGCCTGCGGCCGTCCACCATTTCTTCAAAGCTGCCGGTCTGCGGCAGATAGATGCTTGAAACATCGAGATCCGCCCTGTACATGAGATAGCGGAACAGCCGCTCATCCGCATCCGATGATTTCAGAACGCGGATTTTTCCGTTTACCCGCATTTCAATGGTCAGCGATTCATCCTCGTGCAGGGAGAAATGAATATCGCTGACATTGTAGGCGCAGGCAATCCGCAGGATTTCAAGAAGCCTTTCCTTCATACTGTCCTCCTGCCCTGATTATTGTTCTGAAAAACGCGGATCCCACAAAAAAAACACGGCAGAATTTTTTTCCGCCGTGTTCTGACTGTTGATAAATCTTCTTATTCGTATGTACGGTTCCAGTAAAGCGACCAGCCGCCCTGGGCTTCGATCTTGATATAATAGTAGCCTTCCTCATCGAGCTTCATGGAGCCTTCAATGTCGCCGGCTTTCTTCATATTGACCGGTTCGCCCTTGACATTCTGCTTGAGATCCATGACCTGAATCAGGAATTTGGTATTTCCTTCATAAGTGCCGGTGAATTCGATCTTTCCTTTGTAGGAATAGACACGCCAGATCTGAATGCCGTTTTCATCATAGACCTTCTTGTCATTCTTAGCGTCTTCTTCATCCTCATCGACTTTGTCAGGAATATCATATTTCTTCGACTTGTCATCCTTCTTGTCCGGTTCGGCAGTCTTTTCAGGATCTTCCTTCTTTTCCGGATCGGCAGTTTCTTCCGGATCTTCGGCTGTCTCCGGTGTGACTTCCGGTTCCGGTGTATCCGGCGTATTGCCTTTGAATTCCGAACTTGCCGCGGTGTATTTTGTTTTGTCCGCAGGGCTGACGCTCACATCATGGAGCACCGCGTCGGCCTGTCTTGAAAATCCGTTTTCAAGATAGGAATACACGCCGGTGATATCATTGCCGCTGATGCGCACCGATACCACTTCGCAGGCGCTGCTGCCGCAGTATTCCGACAGTGCTTTGGCAAATACCTTTTCGGCATCCGCCTGAGTGAAATCAATTTCACCGATGGAGACACTTTCTCTTGTGTCCGGTGTCACATCGGGATCTGTCTTCTGTTTTTTTCCGCATCCTGCAAGCATGAAGATGCTCAGGACGCATATCATCAATTTCTTCATAATTCCCTCCGCTCCTCTATTGTAGAAAGAGTTTCTGACAAAAATCAACCGATCATCACAAGATATGGATTGTTCATCAGTTCCCGGCCGATTGTTGAAGCAGGTCCATGGCCCGGCAGAACGCGCAGATCATGCGGCAGATCTCTGAATTTCTTTAACGATTCCATCATCTGCCTTTCATCCCCGCTGAAAAGATCCGTCCGTCCGATATCTGAGGCAAACAGAGTATCGCCGGTAAACAGCAGCGAGCGGAATCGGATGCAGACGCTGCCGGCAGTATGTCCCGGTGTTTCAATGACTGAAATCCGGAAACTGCCGATTGTCATATCGCCTTTAAGATCATTGATTTCGTGATAGACCGGTGCATCATAGCCTGCACGCAGCGGGTTTTTCGGATCGACAAGAATCAGATCGTTCAGCGACATATAGACCGGACAGCCATACAGATCCGCAAGATCATCAGCCGCGCCGGTATGATCTTCATGGCCATGGGTCAGAATGATCCCGTCGACCGTTTCCTTCTCACTCACACAGGCAGCGATCTTTTTTGCATATCTTCCCGGATCAATAAACAGGACATGGCCATGATCATGGAGAACATAGCTGTTTTCCTCATAGAGTCCGATCGGAAGAACATCCACTTTCATGAGATATACAAAAAAATAACCCGACCCTAGGGTTATTTCTTCTCCTTATGCGCAGTAACCTTATTGCAGCGCGGGCAATACTTCTTGATTTCCATCTTTTCCGGATGCTTGCGCTTATTTCTTGTGCCGATGTAGTTCTCTTCACCGCATTCTGTGCACTTGAATGTGATATTTTCTCTGGGCATGTATGACACCTCCTGATCTGTTACCTAGAGAAGTATAGCATAAAGATTTTCAATTTCCAAGCATTTCATTACCTTCAAAAAAACAGCGGAAAATGCCATAATTACAGCGAGGTACACAAAGATGAAAAGAACAGAAACAAGACCGATTTATGTCGGCGGCGTGCAGATCGGCGGCCAGAACCGCTGTGTCCTGCAGTCAATGACCAATATCCCTGCCAAAGATATTGATAAGGCGGTAAAGCAGATCAATCAGCTTGCCGAAAACGGATGCGAAATTGTCAGAACCGCTGTACTGGATGAAGAAGACGCAAAAGCGATTGCGGAAATCAAAAAGAAGACTTCGGTTCCCCTTGTCGCGGATATCCATTTCAATCACAGACTCGCACTGATTTCCCTGGACGGCGGCGTGGACGCGATCCGCATCAATCCCGGAAACATCGGTTCAAGAGAACATACCGAAGAAGTCGTCAATATGTGCCGTGAGAAACATGTGCCGATCCGCATCGGCATCAACTCCGGCTCTTTGGAACGGCAGTTCCTGCAGGAATACGGCGGACCGTGCGCGGAAGCGATGATCGCTTCGGCAAAGCGCCATACCGATATCCTGGAAGAACTCGGTTTCTATGACATTGCCCTTTCATTTAAATCCAGCAATGTCCGCTTAACAATCGATGCCTATCAGAAGGCAGCTGAAACCTTCCCCTATCCTCTGCATCTCGGTGTCACTGAAGCAGGCGGATTTGCGGAATCCGCTGTTAAGTCGAGTGCCGCTTTAGGTGTTCTGCTGAATCAGGACATCGGCGATACAATCCGTGTTTCGGTTTCCGGCGATCCGAACGATGAACTGCCGATTGCCAAGCAGCTGCTGAAATGCTTCGGACTCTATGACAATGTGCCGGATCTGATCGCATGTCCGACATGCGGAAGAATCCAGTATGATATGCTGCCGCTTGTAAAGGAAATGGAAGACTATCTGCAGCACATCCATGCCGATCTTTCGGTTGCGGTCATGGGCTGTCCGGTCAACGGCATGCAGGAAGCTTCCCGCGCCGATGTCGGCGTTGCCGGCGGATATGAAATCGGCATGCTGTTCAGAAAAGGAGAGCTGGTCAGACAGGTTCCCCAGAGCGAACTGGCAGATGCCTTAAAAGCTGAAATCGAAGCGATCCTCGCTGAACGCGCAAAACAGTAAGAAAAACAGTAAAGAGCGGTTTCCCGCTCTTTTACTATGCCTTTAGAGAAGCGAAGCACCGATGACAACCGCCTGTCTGCCAAGCTTTGCGGTACGGATCAAAGGGATCATGCCATGCATACCGCCAAAGCATTCCGTCTTCATGATCTGCTGCAGATCATCAATCAGATATTCGGCATATTCGCTCAACATGCCGCCTAAGAGAATCATCTGCGGACGGAAGAGATTGACGATATTGACGATGCCGCATCCGAGCATCTGTGTATATTCCTTCAATACATCTGCAATCACCGGATCTTTGCGATTGGCAAAGATCTCTTCGATCTCCATTTCTTTTCCGGATGCTTCAAAGACTGCTTTCTTCAGTGCCGGAATCGAAACATAGGATTCCAGGCATCCTTTTCTTCCGCACGAACACAGTCTTCCTCCGGCCTGCACGCTCATATGTCCGACTTCCGAGCCGCCCATAATGCCGCCTTCAAAGATTTCCGAATTCAGTACAATGCCGCCGCCGACGCCATTGCCCAGTGTGAACATCACCAGATCCGAGCAGTCCTTTCCTGCTCCTGCCGCCGTTTCGCCAAGTGCCGCACAGTCAGCGTCATTGGCAATCCTGACCGGACAGGGAATCACGCTTCCCAGTTTTTCCCGCAGTTCGACATTTTCCCATTGAATATTATTGGAATACAGAACCTTTCCCTGCTTGCGGTCAACTGTTCCCGGCACAGCGGCACCTGCCCCGATGCACTGATCAAGCGGAACGCCGTTTTCATTCAGCAGCTTCAGTGTTTCTTCAGCCGCTTTTTCAATGATCGCGTCTGCACCTTCCTCAATTGCAGTCGGATATTCCTTCAGAGCGAAGATATGATTCTGATCATCGACAAGGCCGATCTGTGTCATCGCGCTGCCGATGCTGATGCCGGCTCTGACCGGCGATGCCTTTTCCCGGATCGTTGTCAGCAAAGCATCGCATGTACCTTCAATCCGCCATGTTCCGGATCCGGCTGTAATCAGGACGGAATCGCCTTTTTTATAATCCGTCTGCTCATCGCCGCAGGAGATTGTTCCTTCCCCGTCCAGAAACAGAATGGAAAGGAAGGATTCTTCAGAAACATTTCCTTCCATGCGCTTCATCAGATGTCCGTCAAGATTGAGCTTATCGACTGTGAAATAATCACAGTCCGCGACATGGGGATAGCTTTCCCCTTTTCTGACAATCGGCACCCTGCTTGTCACAGCGAGCGCTTTTTCAATATGCAGGTCGCGCTTCTTTCCGTCTTTGCCTCTGCGGCCATAGTCATAGATGCGGTATGTGACATTGGAATTCTGCTGGATTTCCGCTATCAGAAGACCTTTTCCGATGGCATGCAGGGTTCCAGCTTCAATAAAGAGAACATCTCCTTTATGCACTTCCACCGCGTTTAATACTTCCAGCAATGTGTTATTGCGGATCCGTTCTGCAAATTCCTGCTTTGAGATTTCCCGGCTGAAGCCGTAATAGAGATAGGCACCGGGTTCGGCATCGAGCACATACCACATTTCCGTCTTGCCGTACTGGCCTTCATTTTTGAGCGCATAACCGTTGCCGGGATGGACCTGGATGGAAAGGTTGTCCTTTGCGTCAATGAATTTAGTCAGAATCGGGAATTCACGGAATCTGCGGCAATGGGTGCCGAGCACTTCCATGCCGTTTTCATCAATGAACTGTTTTAATGTCTTTCCGGCATATTTTCCTTCTGTAATCACAGAAGGTCCGTCCGGATGGCAGGAAAGCTCCCAGGCTTCCGCCAGGACATTTCCTTCATATGCAATGCCGTATTCTTCCTTCAGGCGGCTGCCGCCCCATAAATAATCCTTGCATGCAGGCTTCAGTTTGAGAACAGTCATATTTCCTCCCGTCTATTTTCTATGATTCCAGTATAGCAGTCAGAAAAGGAACCACCGAAGCAGTTCCTTATAATCTCAGATATCAAGTGCCGCGTGATATCCCCAGTAGACCGCATTGGTGATGGTGGATACTCTTGCCGCATCGCCGATGACGGCCACATACGGCGCACAATCCCGAAGCGCTTCAACAGACGCCGTGCGGGAGCGCTGGCCGAGCGCGCAGATCACGCTTGTGCCCGGCACGAGAACCTGATTTCCTTCCTTATCTTGGCAGAGAATGCCCTCAGGCGTGACTTCAATGCCTTTGTATCCGGTATGAACGGTGACGTATTTTTCGATTTCCGCAAGCAGAAGCGGACGGTGGCGGACATTGGCGTCCGGCGCCAGTACATCCCGCATTTCCACAAGATGAACACGTTTTCCTTCCATGCCGAGATGAATCGCGCATTCGCATCCGGCAAGACCGCCGCCGAATACAACGACATCATCCGTCACTTTATCCTTTTCCAGATAGTAATTATTTACAACAACGACGTTATCTCCGTCGAGACCTTTGATCGGCGGAACAAGCGGTTCGGATCCGACCGCGATAATCAGCGCGTCGGGAGCTTCTTTTTCCGCATATTCCGGAGTCACTTCGGTATCTGTGCGGATGATGACACCCGCTTTTTCGGCAAACTTTCTGTAGGTGCCTGCCAGCTCATACATTTCATGCTTGAACGGCAGTGCCTGTTCACTCTTCAGGATGCCTCCGCATTCGCTTTCCTTTTCGCAGAGGATGACTTCATGTCCTCTTCTTGCGGCAGTATATGCCGCATACAGGCCGCCCGGTCCGCCGCCTGCGACAAGCACTTTTTTCTTTACCGGCGCTGGCCGGATTTCATCGCCTTCCATCTCTCTGCCGATCAGCGGATTGACAGTGCATCTTCTTGTGGAAGTCGCGGCTCTTTCCGCCATGCAGGTAAAGCATCTGAGACAATGCACGATTTCATCATCCCTGTTCTCCATGACTTTGCGCGGCAGGAAAGGATCGGCGAGCAGCTGACGCGCCATATAGACAACATCGGCTTTGCCGGAAGCGATGATCTCCTCCATCTGTTCGGGACTGCTCAGTCCGCCGATTGCGGCAACCGGTACTTTGACATGTTTTTTGATTTCTGCCGCAAGATAGACATTGCAGCCATGGTCTTTGAACATGGACGGATGGGTATTGCCGAATCCTCTCTGATAGGTTCCTGCTGAAACATGCAGAAGATCGATATACGGTTCAACCTGCTCGGCAATCCGGCATCCTTCGGCAAGATCATATCCGCCTTCAAACAGTTCGGATCCGGAAATGCGGAATTCAATCGGGAAGAAAGGACCGACTGCTTCGCGTACGGACTGCAGCACTTCGATCGCAAAGCGGCATCTGTTTTCCAGAGATCCTCCGTATTCATCATCGCGGTGATTGAAATACGGGGAAAGGAACTGGTTGATCAGCCATCCGTGTCCGCCATGTACCATTAACATTTCAAAACCGGCACGTTTGGCAAGCCCTGCCACATGGCCATAGGCGCGCACGATATCTTTGATCTGTTCCCTGCTTAATGCTTTTACGGCAACGCCGTCCGGCCTTACCGTATCGGACGGTCCCCATTGATGCATGGATTTCTGCTTTGACTTATCGGTCATATATGTTCCTGCATACATGCCGGAATGAGAAAGTTCAAGTGAAGGAATCGCGCCATGCCGGCGGATGGCATCAGCGGTATAGGTTGCGGCTGCCAGTGAATTGAGAATGCTTTCATCCAGATGATATGCATGCGAGCCATCCGTTTCCGGATGCACCATGCATTCGCTGACTGTGACTGCGGCAGCGCCGCCTTTGCCTCTCAATTCATAGAAGGCAGTTGATTTCGGCCCGATACAGCCGTCATTGGCAATGTCTGTTCCGCCCATCGGCGCAGAAAACATACGGTTGCGGAAAGTGGTTCTGCCGATTGTAATCGGACTGCAAAGATGCGGAAACTTTCGTTTCATGTTGTCCTCCTGTCAGGCCGGGCGGACGCTGCCGCGCGCCGCGC
>CAMVGT010000068.1 GCA_947167125.1 uncultured Erysipelotrichaceae bacterium | reverse complement strand
GACCTAACCTCATTGAATAGCCATTAAACTACTCAACTGTTAGATCCCCTTCTTTTTCTTTCACATCGGTACTGTGACAATAGTCACCTGAGAGCCTTCATTTTCATCAAAATAAAGATCACCTTTATATCTATCCAGCAGTGTTCTGACAGTCGAAATCCCATAACCGTGTCCTTCGGCTTTTTCAATAATCAGCTGATGATCATCATCGAGAACTTTTTTATCAATTGAGTTTGTAATCCTGATCATGAGCTGTCCTCTTCCGCATATGATTTCGGTGAATATCTTATTTCTGATTCCGACATGGCGGATCGCGTTATCCAGCAGGTTAGACACCAGAAGGCAGAGATCTGTATCATCCATCGTAATCTGATCCTCGATATTTATGACACTGAAAAACTCAATTCCTTTATCAAGTGCTTCTTTCTTTTTAATTGTAAAAACATAATTCAATGCTTTTGATTTTGTATTTACCGGCACAGCTGTTTTTTCAGATATATCTCTGTACTTTTCTGCCATTCCTGTATAATTCGGATCATCGAACTGACTGTTGATCGCAAGATTAACGAAATGTTTCAGATCATGCCGGAGTCTGTACAATTCATCCTGAGAAGCCAGCAACTGCCGGTTCATACGTCTTTCATTTTCCAGAACTGCATGATCTATCTTCAGCTTCGTATGATCCTCAATCAGTTTTGCAAGATCCATAAACGCGAAGAATGCCGTTATCAGTAATCCTGCAACCGCAACTGAGGCAGCCGCAATACTGACACCGTCATAGTGTTCAAAGAAAACAACATTCAAAAGGGATATGTAGATGACATCGCATATCATCAAAGTGGCAATAATGATCAGATACTCTTTCAGGGAAAACGGCACGGCGGTGCTCCTCATTTTTACTGAAGTGACGTAAAACAGAAGAGCAGCAGTTGCTTTGGTCACTGTATTCAAAAGCAGGAAATGTTCCGCAAGCAGCTGAACATATCGGGCTGTACCGTAGAACGGTGCTGATATAAGGATGACAAGCGGAATCGTTGCTGTATAGATAATAATATTCGGAATCAAAGAAATGATGATTCTTTTGTATATATCTTTTTCAGTTGTAAAAGTCAGATAAAGAAATGCAAATAACGCATCAAGAAGAAACACACGGTCAGCGCAGCCATGGCATCGCTATCGGAGCATATCGTTTATTACTATGTATACGCAAAAAATAGTATACTGAACGTATCGGCATAGTCAGAAAAATCAGAATTGGATTCCATAAGACCTTTTATTCCTGCAGACAGAGATGACACCTGGAAACCAAAGCCGTCATGACGGACGCTTTGATATGCTAAAAAAGGCCACTCCAGCTGCCTGCACAGCTGCCGGAGTGGCCTCTCATTTGTCAATCGCATTTTCAATAAATGCTTATGGGGGTTCTGATTCCCTAGGTTATCCTGGATTCAAATTCCAGGCACATCATCAATGTATTTCGACATGCAGCTGACAAACTGTATTATGAATGTGATATTGATTTAATACAGCAGATTCTTCATGTCTGCAGTCTCCTTTACAGATAAAACCTGCATTGCAGTGAAATATGTCCGGATCCGATCAGTCCTCTGGATATATATCAGAACAGACCCGTCATTGCTTAACGGATCTCTTTTTCATTAGCCTCCTGACTGTAATGAACAGCAGATATCCCAGCAGAATAAAAGCAGCTGCTTCAATCACAAAGTACCATACATTGATTTGGCGGATCTTACCGAAGCATATATATGACAGGAGCTCCGAGAAACAAGATGAAATACTCCCATGCACCAGCGAAATGATCCGGGGAAATACTCATATGAATACTGGCAATGCCAAGGATAAGAACTCCTATATAAAGGATCCAGAACACCTCATGACGCTCATCTTTCCGGCATACAACGATTTCCAATATTATGACCGCGGCACACAGAATATCATACAGTATATTGGTTCTGTACCCTGCTCCTGTTGCCGGAATATACAGCAGCATAGACACAATATGCAGAATGATCATGTATTTAAACAGATTTTTTCTTATATTTGTATTCACGCGTCCGACCCTCCTTCTGTCAGCTTTGCTGTTTTGTAAAAACTGTTCAGTACTGTATACATTTTCAAGCCTTATTAAAATCAATAATCAATCTGGATAGCCGTTTGAAGAGTAAGCAAGCAGATTATTGCATTGCTTTTTTGGTGTAATATTTGATCCTGCATGCGCATTAAGATTAGCAGCTGCGTTAACTGTAATATTCCAATAATTATCATGGCCAGCGCAAAAGGAATATAAATCTCAATACTCTGTGTACCTACATCATTTTCGATGTTCTTTACTTCTTCAATTATGTAATCTGCATCCTGGCTGATCAGTTCTTTGTAAATCTGATCTTCATCCATTTGAGCATACTTCTGATAATAATAGCTATCTTTGTAGTTGTCTGCTGCTGTAGTATTCCTCAACAAAAGAACAATGAAAATGGCTGCAATTAAAACTCCGGTTATTATAAGAGGCAGTTTTTTCGCATATTATCTCCTGTGCGCTGACGGCTTTTGAAAAAGTGGATATCAGGATTAGCAATGATATGATTGATTTTACTGTGTTTTTCATAAATACCTTTCTGAATTATTGTGTAATTAAACAATCAAAATCAATTACCGGGAAGACGTAAGGTCATCAGTACAGCTAATTCCGATAACAATCAGTATGAAACATTGATAATCATTGCGAAAGGACCGCTGAATCTGTTTCTGATGAACTGCCTGTTTACGAAAACCATCGGAGTACTGGTGCAGATGAGCACATGGACTGAGCAAAGGAATACTGTTATTCATCAATATTAATCTTTCTTCTGAATGTGTGATCATCATCCGATGATTACAATAGAATCTGCTGATTACCTCCCTTCTTCAAAATGGATAGTTTCTCTTCGGAATACCGGGGTATAAAGTGCCATGTGTTAATACATACATATCACACATCCAAAACTGAATAAAGATTTCTGGGATGAAAGGCCTTTTTTTGTGACGAAAGCCATGTTTTCACGCAAAACAACACTTGACATTTATAGGCGCGGAATTAACTCAAAATTTCAGATGACTGCGTATCCGACGATATATTGTGTTTCTTCAGAGCATGTCACTGCATGCGGATAACGTCCGGATTCTTCTCGTGAAGATCAAACGGTTCATTTATCAGGAAGAATGAAAAGAAGGATTTGCTGATGTATCATTCTGTTTCCAATGTCTTTTGCAAGGCACTGATATATAAGAACCTCTGTCACCTCAAAATATTGGAAGTTGATGGATCCGGTCTTGAAGACATATGAAAAAGTCCCTGTTGACTGTTATTTATTCAAAAGACTCTGCAGGGACTTTTTTCAGTTGTTCCAGGGATTGTTTTCAGCCGGATCGGTCGGATCCCATCCGCGGTTTGGGCTTTCCGGATCGATGTAAATAGATTCCGGTCTTCCCAGAGGTCCATAGCTTTCCCAATCATCATACAGTTCCACCACTGTACCAATGGGGCAGTTGTTATAGATCCAGAGGGCATCTCTGACACAGAGTCTGATACATCCCATGGATGCTGCTGTGCCGAGCTTGTTGTATTCGTAATATTCCAGATCTCCTTCATACATCGTGTAATAAGGAACGGAATGGAAAAGAATATCTCCGACAATATCCGTTACATACTGCCCATAGCATGGCCCGTAGAGAAGTCTCCATCTGGATTTATTGAAAGTCGTATAGGTTCCAAGCAGTGTGGCAGGACCGGTTGAGCAGATAAATGAAGTGTACGGCACATATTCGCCGCCGTTTAAAGCATACACAGTCACTGTGTTCAGCGCTCTGTTGATCCGGATGTAATAGGGATTGGCATTGCCCTGTGAGGCATCGATGACCGGTTCAGCCGGTTTTTCTTCAACAATAACCGTATAGGATGCTTCAGCTTTGTTTCCGTTGATATCACATGCTGCAACAGTCACTGTATATTCTCCCGGTGTTTCCGGATCAAGATCTGTTTCAAGCGTCCATTTTCCTTTATCTGCTGTTTCCCCGTATTCCAGATCACCATCAACAGGATCGGTTACTGAGGCAACGTTTGCGGCAGGATCCAATTCATCTCCCTGTGTAATGGAAATGCTTTCTTCATGCAGCACAATTTCCGGCTTCTTTGTGTCTGCCACATGGATGCTGTAAAGGAATTCGCGCTCAGCTGTTTCTCCGTATTCATCCAGATCCGAAAGTTTCAATGTGACCGCATAATCACCCGGTTTCATCGGATCCACTGTTCCTTCAAACGACAAATCTCCGGTATGGCTTTCCACAAGATCGTTCAGGTCATAAGGATCGCCGTATTCGCATTCCAGAAGATCCGCATTGATATCCGCTTTCAGATTCTCCAGCGCTTTTTCATGCGCTTCTGTTCTTCTTTTTTCTTCTTCTCTCTGCTGATAATCCGCATACAGCTTCATACCGCCCATGCCGCAGAGTGCTGCCGCACAGACTGAGAGAATCACCCATTTCTTTTTCATAGGGTAAAGTTTACCGTTTCTTCTTTGCTGTTTCAACAATCTGTTCAGCACATTTGCGGGCAGAAGAATACAGGAAGTAATACATCGGAATTTCATATTTCCGGCAAAGATCTGTAATCTTGTAATAGTCACTGTGACTGATCGCATTTGTCTGAATCCAGACAGCTGCCGCATTGCGGATCAGGTCCTCATTGATTCTGACATTGCTGAGAATGCGTACATTGCCGGTGATCATCTGATTCAGCTGTTTGATGAAAGAATCATGTCCGCCGCAGATTACAATTCTTTCCTTTGATTCAAAGGGCAGGGAAATGCCGGGATCCGGTATCTCCTTTTCCGGATTCTGCGAAAGGAATATGACCTCCCTCAGCTTTGCAAGTTCTTCTCTGTCAGCTTTGGTATTCCGGTGTATTTCCTCCAGCTTTTCATTGAGCTGCGAAGTCTGCTTCTGTGCGTTGTAGGAAGCATCTTTCAGCGCTTTATTTTCTGCAGCGAGACTGCTGATCCGTTTCTTCAGCGATGCTATCTGCTCCTTCAGTTCTGCTTCGTTACTGCCGGTTTCTTCTTTTTCGTCTTCATTCTGCACAGTACTGTAAGACCCGATGGAATTTCCAACTGAAGCATCCATCAGGCACATTGCCAGCCTTATCATTTTCTGTTCATCTGCCGGAACATGCATCTCATTCCAATAAGACTCCAGACAGTCAAATCTGTTCAGGTTTCTCGGCAGAATAACACCTGTCATTTCAAACATCAGCTGCGCCAGGCTGACTGATTCATTGAAATAATCATCTTCATCCGCAGTACTATAGTGCTTTTCATAAAAGTCGGGGAGAATGTTCTCCGCTCCTTCGTGCGCATGTTTTTCCAGAAGATCATCCACAAAGAACTCATCATATTCATTTTTCCACGGCAGACTCTCCGCAGTCATATAAGCCAGCGACGTCCCGAAGAAATACATCCAGATCAGATCATCATTGCGGTCAGCCAGATACAGCAGAGCAAACGCAAGACGGTAAGGATTTTCAATGGTGAAATCTTTCATCCGCTCATTGAGTTCTTCCGGCATCAGATCCTTCTTATTTTCCGGTGTCATCTCAAGATATTCCCTGAACATAGCCGCATATTCCATTTTTTCCTGAACGCCTTCATCTATCTGATCGGCACATCTGCCGATTGCATGATCCAGTTCCACAACATTTTTAAAGTTCTGTGAGAGCTGACCATACAGCTGTTCGGCAATTGTACCGTCTTTGTTAAACGCAATACTGGCTGTTCTGTCTTCTTTTGTATACTGCTTAAGTTTTCGTACCAGACGGTCATGACTTCTCATGACCTGATCTCTTTTTGCGTGGTTTTTCCTGAGACCGGCAAAGAACGCCCTGGCCAGAAACCAGTATTTTTCTTTGAACTCATCAACTGCTGACTGCACTTTTTCCGGATTCAGCGCTTCAATCAGCCTTTCAAATCTCTGTCTTGACGGAACATCCTGCATGTTTTTATTCCGGACGGTCGCTTCATCGAGGATGTTCCGTTTCTTTTCTCCTTTTTGCGTGTATACTTTGCAGTCATCATTGCGGTGGATCAGAACATATACCGTTTTCATCAAAAGCGCATCGGAAAAAACCGCATCATAACCGATCAGCCAGGAGGGAATTTCTTCCGCCTCTTCCTCAGTCAGTTCCGGCAGCAATTCCTTTTCCACACGATACATATAATGATCTTCATTGAGTGTATCAAGGATCCAGATTGCCGCTGCGAAAACCAGATCAAATCTTCGGTCGATTGCGTCATAGCCTTCTGACACATCCGCATTCAGATATGCCCAGTCCTCTTCGAAATGAGAAGTTCCTTCAAAAGCAGGATAATCTTCCCCGATCATTTCTCTTGCGTACTGTACATTCCGCATTGCGGTTTCCTGTTTGCGTGAAAGCCTTCTCGTATCAATATCCGCATCAAAATTGCCGAAATGCATGTGATACTCACGTGCATTATTAAACCGGTCCTTGAACATTTCTTTAAATACTGTAGGATCGCTGTAATCAAACTCACCGACCCATTGATCTTTATTTCTTTTCATAGGCACCCCCGCGGCAATTCCATTATATCCCACTGCGTTTTAAAAACGGGCTTACAGCAAAAAAGGAACTGTATTCACAGTCACGTGAATATTCAGTTCCTTGTTTTTGATATTACCTGAAGTAATCAACCGCTCCGCGGAAGATGTATTCCTGCGTCGAAAGATCCGGTACATTCCGGTAAAGACTGCTTCCGGAACGTTCAGAATGGCCCATCTTTCCGAGAATTCTTCCATCCGGTGAAAGAATGCCTTCCACCGCGTTAAATGAGTTGTTCGGATTGAAGTGAATGTCAGCGGTCGGGTTGCCTTCGAAATCCACATACTGGGTCGCAATCTGTCCGTTTGCGATCAGCTGATCCATGACTTCTTTTTCCGCAACAAATCTGCCTTCGCCATGGGAAATCGCAACCGTGTTGATGTCACCGGTATTCGCATAGCGCAGCCAGGGTGATTTGACAGAAGCGATTCTGGTTCTTACCAGCATGGACTGGTGTCTGCCGATGGTATTGAAAGTCAGTGTCGGGCAGTGTTCATCGGTATCGATGATCTTTCCGTACGGCACAAGGCCGAGCTTGATGAGTGCCTGGAAACCGTTGCAGATACCGAGCATGAGGCCTTCTCTTTCATCGAGAAGTTCTGTAACAGCTGCCTTGACCTTCGGATTGCGGAAGAAGGCTGTGATGAACTTGCCGGATCCGTCCGGTTCATCGCCGCCCGAGAATCCGCCCGGAACCGCGATGATCTGGCTTCTGCCGATTGCTTCGGCAAATCCTTCCGCGCTTTCTTCGATATCCTTTGATGTCAGATTGCGGATGACGAAGATTTCCGCTTCCGCACCTTCTCTTTCAAAGGCACGTGCGGTGTCATATTCACAGTTTGTGCCCGGGAATACCGGAATCAGAACATGCGGCTTTTCGCATGTATAGGACGCATGCATTGTGCCGCGTTCCTCACAATCGCAGTTTCTGATTTCTGTTCCGAAATCCACATGGGTATACGGGAATACCGGCTGCAGCTTGTCTTCATAGATCTTCTGCAGATCATCCAGGGAAATGGTTTCGGTTTCTGTTCTCAGCTCATAAGCATCGATGGTGGTTCCGATCTTTTCGGCTCCTTCCATTTCCGCTTCGGTTTCAAACAGGAAACCGCCGTAGCATTTTCCGAAGAGATCTGTTTCCGTTTCGAGCTTCACGCCGATCCGGTTGCCGAGTGCGCACTTGAGCAGACCTTCGGCAATACCTCCGCGGTCGAGTGCCCAGACAGAGCAGATCTTTTCTTCTTTGATCCATTCCGCCATCTTTGCGAATACTGCACGGACACTTTCATAATCCGCTTCCCCGTTTGCGTCATAAGCAGGCTTGATCACATACAGATTGTGACCTGCGCCTTTGAATTCCGGACTCAGGACATGATCTGCTTTTGCGGTGGAAACCGCAAAGGAGATCAGTGTCGGGGGTACATCGATGTCTTCAAATGTACCGGACATGGAGTCTTTTCCGCCGATTGCCGCAAGGCCGAGTTCCATCTGTGCCTTCAAAGCACCGAGAAGTGCGCCGAACGGCAGTCCCCATCTGTGCGGTTCATGGTTGACTCTTCCGAAATATTCCTGGAAGGAGAGCCATGTGTGCTTCAGATCGCCGCCTGCTGCCACAATTGCCGCGGCAGAGGAGATGACAGCAGCCTGCGCGCCGAGATAAGGCGATTCGCTGGAGAGATACGGATCGAATCCCCAGCTCATTAAGGATGCTGTGTTGGTTTCATGATTCAGCACCGGAATCTTGGCAGCCATTGCCTGATTCGGTGTCAGCTGTGTCTTTCCGCCAAACGGCATCAGGACAGTTCCTGAACCGATGGTGGAGTCAAAGCGTTCGCTGAGACCTTTCTGCGAGCAGATATTCAGATCGCCGGCAAGAGCTTCCATCTTTTCTTTGAAGGAGGCAGCTTCACATGCTTTTTCAGCATTGTTTTTCTCGCCGACTTCAATGTCGGTATAGCGGCTTGCGCCGTTTGTATTCAGGAAAGCTCTGGAAATATTGACGATTTCCTTACCTTCCAGTGTCATAACCATGCGCGGTTCTTCTTTGACTTCCGCGACGATTGTGGATTCCAGATTTTCGGCATCTGCCAGTTCCTGGAATTTCTTTGCGTCCTCTTTGCGGACAACAACAGCCATTCTTTCCTGCGATTCGGAAATCGCAAGTTCAGTTCCGTTGAGACCTTCGTATTTCTTCGGAACCTTATCCAGATCGATGAGCAGACCGTCGGCCAGTTCGCCGATCGCAACGGATACACCGCCGGCACCGAAGTCGTTGCAGCGGCGGATCAGTCTGGTCGCTTCCGGATTGCGGAACAGTCTCTGCAGCTTTCTTTCTTCCGGCGCATTTCCCTTCTGCACTTCCGCACCGCATGTTTCAAGGGATTCCACGCTGTGGGCTTTTGAGCTTCCGGTTGCACCGCCGCATCCGTCACGGCCTGTCCTGCCGCCGAGCAGGATAACAAGATCACCGGGTTCCGGCACTTCGCGGATCACATTTTCCGCAGGTGCCGCGGCGATGACACCGCCGACTTCCATGCGCTTTGCGACGTAGCCGGGGTGATAGAGTTCTCTGACCAGACCTGTGGAAAGACCGATCTGGTTGCCATAAGAACTGTATCCGTTGGCTGCGGTTGTAACGATTCTGCGCTGGGGGAGCTTGCCCTTCAGGGTTTCTTCGAGCGGTGTCAGAGGATCAGCTGCGCCGGTAATGCGCATTGCCTGATAGACATAGCTTCTTCCTGAAAGCGGATCGCGGATCGCACCGCCAAGGCATGTTGCGGCACCGCCGAACGGTTCGATTTCAGTCGGATGGTTGTGTGTTTCATTCTTGAACATCAGCAGCCAGTCCTGATCTTCGCCGTCCACATCAACCGTGATCTTTACCGAGCAGGCATTGATTTCTTCGGATTCATCCAGATCCTTGAGAATGCCTCTTTTCTTCAGCGCCTTGGCCGCAATCGTGCCAAGATCCATCAGGGTTACCGGCTTCGGTGTTCTGCCGGCGTAGACTTCTTCTCTCAGCTTCAGGTATTCTTCATATGTTTTCTGAATATAATCCGGTGCGATCTTCACATCGTTGATGATGGTGTTGAATGTGGTGTGACGGCAGTGGTCGGACCAGTAAGTGTCAATCACTCTGATTTCAGTGATTGTCGGATCGCGCTTTTCCTCGTCTTTGAAATATTTCTGCAGGAAGCAGATATCGGCGAGGTCCATCGCCAGACCGTACTGACTCAGGAAGTCATTGAGTCCGCCCTCTCCCAGGGAGGTGAAGCCTTCAAGCACTTCCGGAAGTTCAGGTTTGGGATATTTCTGAAGGATGGTTTCCGGCTTGGCCAGGGACGCTTCCCTGGATTCAACCGGGTTGATCAGTGTTTCCCTGATTTTTGCTTTGTCATCTTCAGTCAGATTTCCCTTGATGTAATAGATCCGCGCACTTGCGACGTCGGGTCTCTGTTTCATTGTGGAAAGCTGGATGCACTGAGCGCAGGAATCCGCTCTCTGATCAAACTGTCCGGGAAGATATTCCACCGCGAAAACCCATTCATCCTCTGCGGGCTCAGGAGCGTTTTCCTCATAGAGGTCATCGACCTGAGGCTCGGAAAGAATGGTATATCTTGCGGCAAGATAATCTTCTTCATCAATATTTTCAATGTCATAGCGGTTGAGAACACGCACGCTTTCGATCTTGTCGGAGCGCAGCGCTTCTCTTAAATCAGCCAGCACGCCGGCTGCTTCAACCGCGAATTCTTTTCTTTTTTCGACAAAACTACGGTAGACTGTCATGCCTGTTTACCTCAGCTTTCTTCCGATATCGGTACGGTAATGAACCTTTTCAAATCCGATTTCCTTTACCGCCGCATAGGATTTATCCAGCGCTTCGCCAAGGGTATCCGCAAGAGCGGTAATACCGAGAACACGGCCGCCGTTTGTCAGATACTTACCATCCGCAAGCTTTGTGCCGGCATGGAAGACAATTACGCCTTCATGCTGGCCGTTTTCATCCAGGCCATGGATTTCATAGCCTTTTTCATATTTCTGCGGATAGCCGCCGGAAGCTTCAATAACACAGGCTGCGGACTGTTCGGACCATTCGATATCGACATCGGCCAGGGTGCCGTCATGGCATGCCTTCATGATTGTGAACAGATCTGTTTTCAGCAGCGGTAAAACAACCTGGGTTTCCGGATCGCCGAAACGGCAGTTGTATTCCACTACACGCGGTCCCTTCGGAGTTAACATCAGTCCGAAATAGAGACAGCCTTTGAATGTTCTTCCTTCGGTATTCATTGCCATCATGGTCGGCACAAAGATTTCCTTCATGCATCTGTCGGCAATTTCCTTTGTGTAATAAGGAGAAGGCGCGATGGTGCCCATACCGCCGGTATTGAGGCCTTCATCGTTATCCAGTGCACGCTTATGGTCCATGGAAGAAATCATCGGCTTAATGACATTTCCGTCGGTAAAAGCGAGTACGGAGACTTCCGGACCGGTCATGAATTCTTCCACGACAACACGGCTGCCGGAAGCACCGAAAGCCTGGTCAACCATGATTTCCTTAACAGCTTCTTCCGCTTCCTTTTCATCTGCCGCAATCAGAACGCCTTTGCCGAGGGCAAGTCCGTCCGCCTTGATGACAGCCGGATAGGAGTTTTTGTATTTGATGAACTTAATCGCTTCTTCAGGATTGTCAAAAACATCATAAGCTGCGGTCGGAATGCCGTAGTTCTTCATGAGGTTTTTGGAGAATACCTTGGATGCCTCAATAATTGCGGCATCGTAATTGGGTCCGAAGCAGGGAATACCCTTTCCTTCCAGGAAATCCACCATGCCGAGCGCAAGGGGATCATCGGGTGTGACAACACAGAAATCAATCTGTTCCTTTTCGGCAAGGGCTCCCATGCCGGCAAGGTCAGTCGCCGCAACTGCTTCGCATCTGGCATCCGCCGCAATGCCTCCGTTGCCCGGCGCACAGATAATTTCCGTGATTTCCGGATTTTCTTTCAGCTTCCGGATGACTGCGTGTTCGCGCCCGCCGGAGCCGACTACAAGTACTTTCATAGCAATACCTTTCTTGTATCAGGATCAATGATGGAAGAGACGGATTCCGTTGAAGACCATGGTCATGCCATATCTGTCGCATGTTTCAATGACATTGTCATCACGGATGGATCCGCCCGGTTCTGCGATATAGCAGACACCGCTCTTATGTGCTCTTTCAATGTTGTCACCGAACGGGAAGAATGCGTCGGAGCCAAGGCATACGCCTGTATTCTGTGCCAGCCATGCCTTCTTTTCTTCAACAGTCAGCGGTTCAGGCTTTTCTGTGAAGAGGTTTTCCCATGTGCCGTCACGCAGAACATCTTCATATTCTTCACCGATGTATACATCGATTGTGTTGTCTCTGTCCGCTCTGCGGATGTCCGGTCTGAACGGAAGAGCGAGAACCTTCGGGTTCTGTCTCATCCACCAGTTGTCAGCCTTGTTGCCGGCAAGACGTGTGCAGTGTACACGGGACTGCTGGCCGGCACCGATGCCGATTGCCTGTCCGTTCTTCGCATAGGCAACGGAGTTGGACTGTGTGTATTTCAGTGTGATCAGCGCGAGCTTGAGATCGCGGACCGCTTCTTCAGGAAGGTCCTTGTTCGCTGTCACGATGTTTGTGAAGAGAGAGTCATCGATCTTGATGTTGTTTCTGCCCTGTTCGAATGTGATGCCGAAAACCTGCTTGCGTTCCAGTTCAGCCGGTACATAATCCGGATCAATCTGAACAACATTGTAGTTTCCGTTTCTCTTTGTGCGCAGGATTTCCAGAGCTTCTTCTGTATAGCCCGGAGCGATAACGCCGTCGGAGACTTCCTTTTTGATCAGGTTTGCTGTATCAGCGTCGCAGATATCGGAAAGCGCAGCCCAGTCGCCATAGGAGCTCATTCTGTCAGCGCCTCTTGCCTTTGCATATGCGCATGCGATCGGGGAAAGTTCCTGATCGCCTGTGAAGTAGATCTTTCTTTCAACATCTGTCAGGGGCAGACCGACTGCGGCACCTGCAGGAGAAACATGCTTGAAGCTCGCTGCAGCGGGCAGGCCTGTCGCTTCCTTGAGTTCCTTGACCAGCTGCCAGCTGTTCAGGGCATCCATGAAGTTGATATAGCCGGGACGGCCGTTGAGAACGGTAACGGGAAGTTCGCCTTCCTCGATGAAAATTCTGGACGGTTTCTGGTTGGGGTTGCAGCCGTATTTCAGTTCAAGTTCCTT
>CAMVGT010000067.1 GCA_947167125.1 uncultured Erysipelotrichaceae bacterium | reverse complement strand
AGCCTCCTTATTTCTCAGGTTCGTCCTCCCGTTTGTATCTTACAGGAAGCTCCGACGCTTATTTAAGATGATACAGGGTTGTATACTTTTCCTCAAGATAATCAAGATAATAATTCACATCAAAATCTCTGCCGGTCGCGATGCGCATGATTTCATCCGCGTCATAGCGGCAGCCGTAGCGGTGGATATGTTCTTTGAGCCATTCAATGCAGATTTCAAAATGCCCGCTTCGCAGTGCTTCATCGACATCGATTTCCTCCCGCATCTTCGCTGTAAACTGAGCGGAGAATGCGGAACCGAGCGCATAGGTCGGGAAATAGCCGAAGGACCCGTCGCTCCAGTGGACATCCTGCAGGATGCCGTCCCTTGCCCCATCGGAAGAAACACCGAGATATTCCTGATATTTCGCATTCCATGTCTGATCCAGGCCTTCGGTGGAAATGGTTCCGTCGAAGAGTCCTTTTTCAATTTCATAGCGGATCAGGATGTGCAGCGGATAGGTCAGCTCATCCGCTTCCGTGCGGATCAGAGAGCATCTGGCTGTATTGACGGCATCGGCGAACTGCTTCGGGGTGATGTCTTTGAGCTGTTCGGGGAACTGTTTCTTTAACAGCGGCAGGTTATACTGCCAGAATGCTTCGGTGCGGCCGAGGTAGTTTTCAAACAGACGGGACTGCGATTCGTGCATGCCGGAAGAAATGCCTTCGGAAAGAATCATGCCGTCATAGCGGTCATCGCAATCATGTTCATATGTCGCGTGTCCGACTTCATGGACGGTGGACAGGATTGCCGAAGCGACATTGTTTTTGAGATATTTGGTTGTTGTGCGGCAGTCATTTTCGCATACCCAGTTGGTAAACGGATGCTCGGTTTCGTTCTGATAGCCCCATTCCGGATTAAAATGGAGATATTTCAGCAGATCTTCGCTGTATCTCTTCTGTCCTTCGATGTCATAGTCCAGATACAGGAAGGAATCATCGATCTGCTCTGCTTCGCTCACCTTTTTGATTAACGGTACAAGACGCTCTTTGAGGGCATTGAAGAAAGCGTCATATTTTTCGCGGTTCATGCCCGGTTCAAAGTCATCGAGCATCTGATCATAGAGATCCATATCGCTTTCGCGGTATCCGTATTCCTTTTTCTTTACTTCAATCACCTGCTTGAGATACGGTTCAAAGATGGAATAGTCATCTTTTGTCTTCGCTTCCAGCCATGCGTCATAGGAACGGTTCATCAGCTCCTGCGCTTCGACGAATTCCTTTTTGGGAATGCAGACGGTAGCCATCGCGTCTTTATAATAAAGATAAGCGGCTCTCTTTGTGTCTCCGTCAAGATCGGGGTCATCCTTCATTTCCTTTAAAATGGCGATGATTTTTTCATCGGTCACGATGGAGAACAGTTCACCGGAAAGGTAAGCGGTTCTCGCGTCGCGGTAGGCGCTTCCGCCCTGGGGAGCGACTGTCATTTTATCGGTCATGATGATGCTTAAAGCCATATCATAGGCGGACTTGCGGAACAGCCAGTCCTGATAAGCCTGCAGTTTTTCTTCTGAAATCATTGTTCTGAATCCTTTCTGTTTCTGATATTCACCATCATAGCAGAAAAGCCGGCGGACCGGCTTTCTTCTTTATCGGATCACGGCAGTCTGTTTCCGGCTGCGCGGTAGATCGCGTACCACTGTTCTTTTGTCAGTTCGATGTCGGCAGCCCTGGCAGCGTCGATGAGACGGGAAGGCTTTGATGTACCTGTGATCACCTGCATCTTTGCCGGATAGCGCAGCAGCCATGCGTATGCGATGGTGTCTTTTCCGACGGAATAATCGCATGCGAGCTGAGCGAGCAGTTCATTGAGTTCCGGATACTTTTCGTTATCCAGGAATGTGCCGGTGAAATAGCCGACCTGCAGAGGCGACCATGTCTGTACCGCCATTTTGTTCAGACGGCAGTATTCCAGTGTTCCCCCATCTCTCATGATCGCGGGATCGTCGCCCATGTTGACATTGAAGCCGGCGTCGAGCATCGGTGTATGGGCAATCGACATCTGCATCTGATCAGCCCAGAGTTCCTGTTTGATGCAGCTTTTGAGAAGTTCCATCTGCCAGCGGTTCTGGTTGGAAACGCCGAAGTGCAGAACTTTGCCGGAAGCTTCCAGTTCATCAAATGCGGCAGCGACTTCTTCCGGTTCCATCAATGCGTCGGGTCTGTGCAGCAGAAGCGAGTCGATGTGGTCGGTATGCAGACGGGTCAGAATGCCGTCAACTGCGGAAAGGATATATTCTTTTGAGAAATCGAAATATCCCTGGCGGATGCCGCACTTGGACTGCAGGAACATCTTTTCCCTGAGTTCCGGCTTTGCGGTCAGCAGTTTTCCGAATACTTCCTCGCTCTTACCGCCGCCGTAGATATCCGCGTGGTCGAAGAAGTTGATTCCCGCATCGAGCGCGGTTGATACAAATTCATCTGCTTCCTGATCAGTAAAGCGGGCAATCCGCATGGTTCCGGCTCCGATCACGGATACCGGGGTGCTGGAAAGTTCAATATATTTCATATGATGTTCACCGCCCAGGCAAGCGGCCCTCCTGTTTTCTATGCCTGTTCCAACGCTGTTATCATCATAACATTCCGCATGAAAAAAAGCAGTCCGGATACTCCGGCTGCTTACAGTGATTTAAGAATATAAAGTGCTTCCGCTTCGCTTGTGACGATATAGTCCGCGTGGGCTCTGACTTCTTCAGGAGAGAAATCAAAGGTGAAGGAAACATCTGCTTCATCAAGAAGCGGAATGTCATTGAATGAATCGCCGATTCCCCCGATCAGATGGCCGGGATAGATTTCCCTGAGATACTGAATGCCGCTTGCCTTGGAACATCCGTATGCCACACAGTCAAGATAATCATTATTCTGGAAAACGCCGAGCTTTCCGTCATAGCGCTTCAGGAGCTGCCTTGTGATTTTCCCTGCTGTTTTCACGGAATCGGTTCCGATCGAAACGCCTTCAATCCTGCCTTCGGGAAGATCTTCGAATGTCTTTACAAAGATCTGTGCCTGCTCGCCTTCATAGGTGCTGCCGACACGGTAGAGCTTTCCGTCAAGATGGACATAGAAGACTTTATGGTCTCCATGGGCTCTGCAGATGGCTTCCGCTATCTTACGGTCGATTTCATATTCTTTGAGAATCTGAATCCTTCCGCAGATGGATTCGGCAATCACAGCACCGCTGGAAACGATGTAGAAATCGGACAGCGGCACGCCTGCGGATTCTTTGAGAATCGACTGCAGTGCCCTTCCCGAACACATGCCGAACAGATTTCCCGCATCCTTGAACGCAGCGATCGCTTCCATATCATCTTTGCGGACATAGGGACGCGGGGCGTCATAGCGGCGCAGTGTGCCGTCAAAATCGCTTGCCATGATTTTCATGGCTTTCATCCTTCACTTCCTGTTACGGTAACGTCTTTGAGACGGAAGAAGGAAGGAATCAGGGCATTGTTCATTCGCTGACGCTGTGCGCTCATTGTCATTTCCCCCATCAGGTCATTGAGATTTCCGGAAACAGAACCGCCGGAAACGGGAATGACATTTCTGCCGTCATGATAATAGGCAAGACGGATTTCACCGAAGAAATCACCGGTCAGAGAATCAGCCTGGAAGTCGGAGAAGTCCACCGCTTCCAGATACGGTTCCTTCTGAATGCTTTCTTCGCTTTCGCTGCCGCCGTCAATTTCATAATTGGAGACAATGAAGGAATCGTTTTCGCCGATATAGCTTGCAAACATGCGGCTTCCCCAGAAATTCTTTACGATTCCGTTTTCGATCAGGGTCAGATCCTTCATGGCTGCCCCTTCCGCGTCATACATCCGGTTGTCAGCAGAACCGCTCAGATTCTTCAGAGCCTTTAATGTCAGCCTGTCTCCGCTGATGTTTTCCGCATACGCTGCATCCTTTTTCCAGCTGCTCATCTTGCGGTAGATCATTGCCGCATCAGTCCGTTCGACAAACCAGCCGGCGATTGCTTTGGCGCTTTCGCCGCGGAAAACAACCGGGAACCGGTTCAGATTCGGTGTCTTCTGTGCCTTTAAGCGGTCAAGACCGTACTGCATGGTATCTTCGATCTGCTTTTTCAGTTCTTCTTCATTGCATGTGCCGCTTCTCATCTGGCGCAGCAGTTCAATTTCATGTTTTTCATTGCGGGCATTGATCACGGTTTCAATCATGGAAGAAAGCCATGTCTGGGTAACATCAATTCCGTTTGAATTCAGAAGATGTTCTGTATTCTTTTCGACAAAGATTTCGGTCGAATTCAGATCTGCTTCCGCCGTCTGATGAATATCCTTCAGCAGATGCAGATACGCTTCTGCCGCTGTGCGCACATCCGCTTCATCTTTTTCTGTCTCCTCCGCCTTCTTTGGGGAATGCAGGGAATAGACCGGATTCTGAATCAGCTGTGCTCTTTCCATGAGTGTCTTTACCGTATCGCGGATTTCATCAGCGATGCTGCCCTGACGGATTTCCGCCGAAGCGCTGCCGATCTGTGTGCCATCCGCATTTTTCATGAAAACGGTCAGGGTGATGTGATCTGTATTTCTGACACGGTTCTGATCCAGACGGTTTTTGATGAAATAGAATTCCCATCCTTCCGTCTTCAGATCGCTGATCTGCCATGTATCGCAGTTCAGTTCCTTCAGGACTGTTTTTACTGTTTCAATCATCATCCGAGCCTCGCTTTCGTTTTGAGATACGGGCCGCCGTCCGCTGTTTTGACAAATTCCTTATATCCTTTGCCGCAATAGCCGTTGCCGAATACGCCGCGGTCATTGGAGACCATTGAGATATTGGAAAGCAGATCGGGTACATAGCCGGTCATAATGATCGGCGCAGCGATTCTTCCGGTCAGTTTTCCGTCCTTGATTTCCCTGCCGCAGCTGATGATGCACTGGATGCCCCAGTGCTTGGGATCCTCCATGCCGCTTTCCATTCCTTCCAGCAGCCATCCGTAGGAAACCGAAGCGATCATGTCTTCGAGTCTGTCATTTCCCGAATCAAACAGCGTGTTGGTCATGCGGGTATAAGCCTTATGTTCAAAATTCTGACGCTTGCCGTTGCCGGTCGGCTTTGTACCCAAGCGCAGCGCGCTGAGTGTGTCGCAGATTCCGGTTTCCAGGATGCCGTGATTGATTTCTGTCACATCCCCTGCCATCACGCCTTCATCATCAAAGAAGTAGCTTGATGTATTGTCTGCGCATAAGGCGCCTTCATGCATTGTGACAAGATCGGAGCCGACGCGCTTGCCGATATATTCTTTTCCGAGCGCTCTGTTTTTGACAAACATGTCCATTTCAACGCCATGGCCGAATGCTTCATGGGCAATCAGTCCGGAAACTTCCGGGGAAGTGATGATCTCATATTCTCCCGGTTCCATTCTTTCCGCCCCGAGCATTTCCTCTGCTGTCTTTACAGCAGCCGGAAGATGTTCTTCCAGCTTTTTGAAAAGCTCAGGTCCGCATAAGCCGGAAACGCCTTCATAGGCATAGGTATTGCGTCCGTCCTTTGAAGCAACCGGAATGATGGTGGCTTCGGAATAGACATAGCTCTGTCTCAGATCTTTTTTCGTGCTCATAAACAGCTTGGAAATATGGGTGGACTGACCGGTGATGGTGCAGTCAATCAGATGTTCCGACATCGCCATTCCCTTTTCGCATAATTCCTTAAAAAAGGAAATGATGGATTGGGTATCTGCTGTTTCCGGCAGCTGTTCCGTTTCCTTTTCACCGGAAAAGACGGTTTCCTCTTCCGGAATGGCAGGTGTTTCAAAGATTTCCGTACCGCACTGCTTCAGCATGAAAAGCTGTGCGTCGAGTGCTTCTTTGATCTGCCGGTAAGTTTCTTCAACGTGTCCCGGATCAAACTGGTTGAAGGAATATTCGCTGTACAGTCCGTCTTTCATCACTCTGACCGCAAAGCCGCGCTCCGAGGTCAATGTCCGGTCGCTGACGCTTTTGGCATGTGTTGAAATGCGGATGTTGAGGCCGAATGAATCGGCCGCATGAATACTGACATATTCATAATCCTTTGAAAGACAGCCGATCAGACTGCGGATTCCATCGGATATTTCATTTAAATATGGAGAAAAAGGTGCTTTCATATCTGCCTCCCGGCAAGGATTATAGCACAATCCATTACTGCGAAATGCGAAATGAATCCGCTGTGCAGATCATTGTCACCGTACCGTCTGCCGTTTCATGGAATGTGACGCCGTTTTCAAGCAGAAGCGCTTCCGTTTCCGCAATCTCTTCCGCTTCCGGTTCTGCTTTGCTGTTGGTGATCACGGCAGATTCCGGCGTAACAGCCTCAATCAGCTGCGCAAGCGTGTCCTGCATATGGCCATGGTACGGGATTTTGATAAAATCGGCGTCGGTTTCATAGCTGTTCAGAAACTCCGTGATTCGTTCATCCTGGGCGTCGCCCATGAATAAATATGACTTTTTGCCGAAACTGACACGGATGATCAGGGATGAATTGTTGGATTCATCCTTTTTATAAGCGTCAGACGCGCCATAGATCTCAAACTTGGCCCCGCCGATGGTGAAAGTCTGTGCCCCTTTGATCACATTGGCTTTGATTCCAGCTTCACTCAGAGCTTCATCGAATTCTTCCGTTTCATCCGATTCCTTGGACCTCCATGTTGTATAGACATAATCCACATCCAGATTTTCAATCACCGCGTCCGCGCCGCCGGCATGGTCCTTATCAAAATGCGTCAGAATCAGGGCATTGATTTCTTCGATATTCTTTTCTGCCAGTTCCTCAAGAAGCTCTTCCTTGTTTTCTTCAAGGCCTGTATCGATCAGAATGTTTCCTTCTTCAGTTTCAATCAGAATCGCGTCGGCTTTTCCTGCTTCAAAAAAGGTTACGGTCATTTCATCAGCTTCAGAAGCATCGCAGCCGGCCAGGCTGATCATAACTGCCGCCGCAATTGCGGCAATGTGTTTTTTCATACGGTTCATTCCTCCTTTTCAAAAGGTTCAGAGTGATTATGCAGAACCAACGTGAATTCTGTGTGTGCATGAAGTGAACAGCAGGATTTCTTTTGAATTCTGCATGTTATAATAGGGTCAGGTAGCGAGGCAAACAAAATGAAAATTGAAGATCTCGAAGTATTTGTGGCAGCGGTTGACAGCGATACTTTTCTGACACCCGTCGGAGCGCACCGCTATACATCCAGCGCCAGTCCTGAAATTCTGAAACTGGAAGAAGAATTCGGCACACCTCTCTTTTTAAGAGAAGGAAAAAATACCGGCATTCTGACCGAAGCCGGATCCGTGCTTCTGACAAGAGCGAGACAGCTTGTCAAAGCATACCGTCTGACCATGCGTGCCATGGAAAAATTCCATCCGGAAGATGACCGTTCGATCCTGATCGGCACCCTGCCGATTCTGAAGCAGTACCGTCTGGCCGGTGTTTTCAGCCGCTTTGTGGATGATTATGAAGATGAGGATGTGAACCTGAGAATGGAGACAGCAGACGGCAGAAGCCTGATCAGCGGTCTGCAGGAAGGCTATTATGACGGCATTGTCATCCGCCGTTCCATGCTCAACCATCCGGAAAAATATAATATCTACCGGATGGCAAGAGATGAGATGGCCGCAATCCTGCCGGAGGATCATCCCCTTGCCGGAGAATCCAGCATCCGTCTTCGTTCCCTGAAAAATGAAATTTTCTATTTATCCGATCCCAACACACAGTCATTCGGCGTGACATGGAATCTGATGAAGAGCCAGCACATCTCAACGGAAAATGTCCGTACCGCTCAGCTGGAAACCATTCTGCAGGAAGTTGCGGAAGGAAAAGGCGTTGCCCTTCTGCCTGTTTCGACACTGAATGTCATGAAGCAGAAAGGCGTTGTGACCATTCCGCTTGAGCCCAGGGCAATCCTGGAAGTTGTATTTGCGGTTCTGAAAGACACATGCCGCAGCGAACTGATGGAGGAGCTGATCGAGATTATCGACTACCGTTCCCGCCAGGTTCCTTCGGTATAAACGAGACAAAGAGGCAGATGTGTCTGCCTTTTTTTTATGGAATTAAGAGCGTTCAGTTGATTTTAAAACGGACCTTCCTATAGAATAGGATTGTCCGCCATGCGGATGATAAGGGGTTATATACAGCAATGCAGAATTATGTCATCGCCACTGCGTCCACCTGCGATATCGACAGCAGCTGGCTGCGTGAGCATCATATTCCGTTCATTTCCTACACATTTGAGATCGACGGTAAAATATACCGGGATGACTGCCGTCCTGAAACAAGACGTCTGTTCTATTCCAAAATGAGGGAAGGAAAGCTTCCCAACACATCGCAGATCAATTCCTATGCCTACTATGAATTCTTCAAGGATCTGATTGAAGAAGGCGATCCGGTCATCTTTGTCGACATGGACCGTGCCATTTCCAATTCCTATGCCAATTCAGTTGCGGCTGCGGACATGATCAAAGAAGAATATCCGGACGCGGAACTTCATATCATGGACACTTCCTGCATCACCATGGGTCTTGCCCTTCTGTTAAAGAACATGGTCGCGATGAAGGAAAGCGGTGCAGATAAAGATGAAGTCATCGCCTGGTGCGAAGAGAATGCGAAAAAGATCGCCCACCGCTTTATGGTGGATGATCTGCAGTGGCTGCGCAAAGGAGGACGTTTATCCAACGCTTCCGCCATTGTCGGCTCCCTTCTCTCCATCAAGCCTCTGATCTATCTTCCTGAAGACGGCACATTGGTTGCCTATGAAAAAGTAAGAGGAAGAAAGAAAGCGATCCGCACCCTGCTGGAAAGCGCTGCCGCCGATATCGGTGATGCGGAAGGCCTTGACATGATTGTCGGCCATTCCGATGAAATCGAAGAAGGCGAAGCATGGAAGGAAATGGTCATGAACCAGTTCCCCAAGGCGCGCAGCGTGGAACTGATGGAACTGGGTCCCACAATCGGCTCCCATATCGGTCCGGGCTTCCTGTCCATTGTCTATCTGGCAGAAAAAAGACGTCCGTAATTTAGCACAAATGAAAACCAGGCTGATGTCTGGTTTTTGTTTTTTATGCGATGATTTTTTCCATGACGGTCTTCTGAATGCCGAAGCCCATCTTTTCATAGAATGTGCGGGCGGAATCATTGCCTTCCCAGACATTGAGCGTCACGCTGTGGCATCCCATTTCCTCCGCCTGCTTCATGACATAGTCATACAGCTGTCTTCCCACATGCAGGCCCCTTGCATTTTCATCCACGCACAGATCGTCGATATAGAGCGATTTCACCGGCTGCATGTTGTTCGATCCGCTGTAATCATTGAGAACGCAGAACGCATAGCCGATCATGCGGTCATTTTCATCGACTGCCGCATAGACGGGCGTTTTCTCATTGTTCAGGATTTCCTTCAGTTCCTCATCTGTATACTTTTTGGTTCCGCTGATAAAGAGATCCGGACGGATGGCCGCATGGATTTCAAGCACCTGGCTTAACAGGTCATCAATGCGGGGTATGTCTTTTTCTTCGGCTTTTCTGATTTTCATCATTTAATCCTTCTTTCAATGTAACTAGGATAACGAAAAAGCCTGCTTTTGAACAGGCTTTTGAATCAGATCACGAAATCGTCTTCGACGGTGCGCTGAGCTTTCCAGATGGTCAGGTCGATATTCGATCCGCCCATGCGGATAAGTTTTTCCGAAGGTTCCGGGAAATTTCTGGATGTGATGACCTTTTCGCCGTCATTGACAAAAATCTCAACACAGCTTCTGTCGACATAGACTTCCAGCGACTTCAGGCCGTCTTCCAGAAGTACCCTGCGGACAGTTCCGTATTCGGTATTGAACTGGTTGAGCATGCCGGTGCGGTCGACGGTCAGCTTTCTTGTATTGCGGTCATAGCTGATTTCAAATCCGCGCTTGCCGTTGCCGGAATAAAGGCTCAGCTCGCAGGATGTGAGATCCGGGTTGTTCAGATGGATGACAGCTGTTTCCGGCATCAGTCCGCGCAGCGTGTCTTTCAGGATGGTCCCTTCCTTCGCCTCAAAGAGAACTTCGCCCTTGATGCTTTCGCATGCCGGCACCGGTCTCTGCATGAGCTTTCCGTCTTCAATTGTAAGAAGTCTTGGAAGTGTCTGGATATGGGAATAGCCGATTTCATCTGTAAGAGGCGTTGTGTAATCCGGACAGGAGCCCCAGCCGATTAAGACAGCGGCGTCATTGTATACTTCCTGGCTTGCGCACTGGGCGGCATAGAAGTCAAATCCTCTGTCAAGTTCCTGATAAGGTCCGTCAGGAATGAATTCCAGCTTTTCGGGATCGAAATCGCCGATGAAATAGACATTGTTGTATTTCTGCTGATAAAGATCGCCTTCCGCTTCAATTCCCTGCGGGGAGAACAGCAGAATCCACTTGTCTCCGATTCTTTCAATGCACGGGCATTCGCACATGAAGCCGAATGTTTCATAGCCTCTGACTTTGAGTTCGCCGTCAAACTGCCATGTGCCTTCCGGGCTGTTGGCGCTGTACAGCAGCATCACCCCCTTTTTCTCCGGGTTCTGCGCGCCTATCAGGATGTAGTATCTGTCTTTATATGCAAACAGCTTGGGATCTCTCTGGTGTTCTGTATAATCCGGATTCGGATAGATCAGCGGCTTTTCGCATTTGGTGATTCTGCCGTAGCGGTCCATCTTGGCGAGAAGCTGATACTGATAGCGGTTTTTCGCATAGTCCTTGGCATTGCCGGTATAGGCAAGATACAGGGTATCCTTTTCCGGCAGGCCGCTTCCGGAATAGCATCCGGAATTTTCATAAAGAAGTTCAGGCTTCAGGGCGAGTCCTTCGTTTTTCCAGTGCACCAGATCATCCGAACTCACACGGTACCAGTGCTTCATTCCATGGACCCCGCCGAACGGGAACCACTGATAGAACAGCTGCCATTTCCCATTGAAATAGCTGAAGCCGTTGGGATCGTTCATGAGACCCGTCACAGGCTGAACATGGAACTGATCTCTCCACCTGCTGTTAAGTATTGTTTCATGAAGCTCTCTGAGCTCCTGTCTGTCTTCTTCTCTGAAAATTCTTCTGCGTTCTTTTTCTGTCCACTCTTTCATAACTGCCTCCGTTATTCTTCTCTCAGGATCCTGAAACGGATCACATGACGCATGGTTTCGCCTGCGCGCACAATCGGTTTTTCTGCTGTTTCGTAATTGATGGCATTGGGCAGGTAGCTTGCCTCAAGCGCCGCTGAGGAACGTTTTGTATAAACCTTTCCGTCTCTGCCCGGATATCCGGCAAACCAGTTGGATGTGTAGAGATGCACACCCGGGAAGTCGCTTTCCACCATCAGCTGGATTTCATTTCCTTCCAGAATCGCGTCGGTGCGGATGCCTTCTCCCTTAATGGGATACCAGTGGTCATACCCTGCCCCGAGCCGGATCTGTTCATGGTCCGCATCGATTCTTTCACCGATCACTGTCATCTTACGGAAATCAAACGGTGTGCCTTCCACCGGCTCTGTATGTTCCTTCATCATGCCGGTTTCATCAGACTGCGCAAACTGATCCGAAGGAATCAGCAGTTTGTGATCCAGGATTGTATCGGAATCATTGAGATTGAAATAGGCATGGTTGGTATAGGAGAAAAGCGTATCGGCATCGGATGTTCCTTCGGATGTGATTGAAACGCCGTCTGCCAGCAATGTGTAGGTGATTTTCACCTGCAGATTGCCGGGATAGTTTTCTTCCCCATCCGGTGAAAGCCTTGTAAAGATCACGCTGTTTTCGGTTTCCTGGGAATCGAATATCCTGCGGTCAAAACCGAATTCGCCGCCATGGTGGCTGTTTCCGTTGTTGTTGATGAAGAGATGATACTCTTTGCCGTTCAGTGTGAAGCGTCCTTTTTCCGTCCGGTTGGCGGTGCGTCCGATCGAAGCGCCGAAGCAGACGCCTCTGGTGTCCTCATAGCCTTTGACGCTGTCAAATCCCTGTACCGTGTTGATGCCGGTTTCTTTGTCAATCAGGCTGACAAGCGCGGCGCCGAAGTCGGTCACCTGCATCTTCACATTTTCATTTTCCAATGTGTAGAGCCAGCATTCCCTTCCGTCACTGAGTTTTCCGAATGATTCTTTCATAATTCTGATCAGCCTCCCTGCTGAAATATATAATCCGCAAACGCTTTGGCAAAACCGTCATTGTCAATATGATCCGTCACTGCGTCCGCTTTTTTCTTTACTTCTTCGCTGCTGCTGCCCATGGCAATGGAAAAGCCGCAGGCATCGAACAGTTCAATATCATTGGGCCCGTCCCCGATCGCGCATGTGTCCTTGGGATCAATGCCCAGCATCCTGCATGCGGCAAGCACGCCGTTTGCCTTGCCGGAATCCGATGACATCACATCCACCGCAAGATCCGTCCATCTGGTCCCTTTGGCATGGAGCATCTTTTCAGATACCGGTGCCCATCTTTCTTCTATGACCCATGGAATCACCATGTAGGTATCATGTTCAAGGCATCTTGCGGGATCGAGAATTTCCGGATACGGGGTGTGGATTTTCTGAAGGGAGCGGTTTACATCTTCATCAAACAGATTGATATACATTCTGTCCTCTTCCATAAACTGCACCGGAAACGGATCTTTTTCAAGCCCTTCCAGCAATGCCTTCAGATCATTCTTATGAAGCGGATGGCTGTCAAAGATTCCTTTATGGCTATAGCTGAGGGCGCCGTTCATTGTGATCCAGCCGTCAAGCGGGATCTCAATGTGCAGGTCTTCAATCTCCATGCGGTGTCTGCCGGTTGCCGCAAATACCGGAATTCCCGCCTTCTGCGCCTTTTCAATGGCTTTGAATGCGGAATCCGGGATTCTGCCGTCTGTATGGGAATAGATTGTGCCGTCAATGTCGGCGAAGACGGCTTTGATTCTGTGATTCATGGAGTTTCCCTCTTTACTTATTCTCTTACATTTTCTTTAATTTGTGAACTGCGCGGATGATCTTAACTTTGCGTGCAGGGCCATAAGTGTTATTTTAATGGATGAACGGAGGTATCATGCTGTTCAGAAAAAAAGTGAAAACTGATGATGAAATTTCCGCGGAAGATCTTTTCGCGGATGTGGAAGATGAAAGAACGG
>CAMVGT010000066.1 GCA_947167125.1 uncultured Erysipelotrichaceae bacterium | reverse complement strand
CGACCACCGAGATCTACACTCTTTCCCTACACGACGCTCTTCCGATCTATCATCATAAATGACATCAATACCATTCTTCTTAGCCTGCTCACATAACATGGCAAGTCCCAATGAGCCGTATCCTCTGTTTCTGAATGGCGCATAGATGATCACATCCGCAAGAAACATCTGACTGCTTTCATCAAAATGATATGCAATCTCACCCGCAAATGATCCGCTATCCTCTTTCAGATACCGGTAGAACCGTCTGTTCTTATTATGAACAATCCATCGCTCGTACCAGCTGTCCCATTGATCTTTGTCAAACGGAATCGTTCCTCCCCATGCATTGTTGTAGGACATGGTTTCCGGATCATTCATCATTTTTTCTTTGAACCACAATTCATCGATATCCGGAATATGAAGAGAAAGCCTGTGTTTTCTGCGGAATACATGCAGACCGTCACGTTCTTTTTCTTTGATAAATCCGTATTTCACGGCGATATGTTTTGTGGCATTCTGCTGTCTGACACATTCAATGATGCAGTCCTTTTCTTTCGCTTCCGCTTTCTGAATCATCTGTCCAAGAAGATCCTGTCCGTATCCTCTGCCCCATAGTTCTTTTTTCAAAACCCATCCAAGCTCATAGGCTGATTCATCATAGGGATGGAAAATGATATAGCCGATGAACTGACCTCTTTCATCTTCGCATGAAAAGATTCCAGGATTTTCACACAGTCCGTATTCATGCAGAAAGGAAGCAGTTCTGTTTTGATCAAACGGATCTTCCAGATACTGCATGACATCCGGATCAGAAAGAAGCTCATAAAGATGATCAAGATCATCTTCCACAAATTTCCGTATTTTTGTCTCAGGCATTTTTTACTCCTGTCTTCATTGTACAGGACAAAGGAAAATCCCGCATCCTGCGAAAGAAGCGGGATCGATTGATCATGAATATTTAATGCAGATTTGCCTGCAGCCATATATTCATTTCTTCACTGACCGGATAATAGCTTAATGTGCCGCGTCCATAGATCCATCCAAATGACGGATGTACATCAATCCAGAAATATCTTCCGTCTGCTGTTTCAAGCCGCACCGTACGGCAGTCATCCGCAAATTCACTATGGATCTGCGTCTGTTTTTCTTCTTCGATGCCGTCAAATAACTGTGCCTGGAAATCATCATTGCCGTATGGTTCCAGTTTCAAAGAAGCCTCATAGAATGTTTCGATCTCTGATCTTTCCGTGATCATTTTCCCGATGGTTTTATTCCGGTTCCAGTCGGTTTCCGCGATCGATACAAGATCATCAGCTGAATTGATCCCGTACACTGCATAGAGCGTTTCAAACGGTGAACAGGTATTGGAATCATAGGCAAGTATGTTACAGAACAGCATAAATGTATATGTATCATTTTCATGCAGGATATAAACGCTTCTGCCGTCTGCTTTTGTATAAGCCAATAATTCAATATCAGTTGCTGCCGTGGATTCCTGATATGTATCATTCTCCAGAATAAGCCAGGATACATGCGGACCGGCCATATCTTCTGTAATTGTTTCAGGCAGTCCATGCTGTTTTAATAATGCAGGATTTTCCACAGCTTCATACAGCAGGCCGTTGAATGCAAGAAGCCTGATCGGCGCAAGAGGCTGTTCACCATCGTCATATGATGGCGTGCCTCCTTTGCGCAGCACAGCCGGAATGATCAATACCATTGCAAGCAATGCACATACAGCAGCTGCCCATTGGAAACGGAAAGCAGGTTTCTTTTTCACAGGCTTCTCAGCCGCATCGTTTACAAAAGCAGGATCGATTCCTCCGACCGCGTCAAGAATTTCATAATCTTTCATATCGTATAGCCCTCCTTTGACAGATGCGTTTTGAGTTCTTTGCGCATCCGGTGCAGCGCTGTTTTCACTTTGGACTCTGAAATGCCGTAGCGTCCGGCAATTTCTTCGATTGAGTCAAAATACCAGTATCTTCTGACAAAGAGATTTCTTTTTTCTTCGCTGCATGTTTTCAGATATTCATTGATCATCTGTGTCAGCTGGTCCGCATGAAAACTGCCTTCTGTATCTGAAGAAGAAGGAATGCACTGTTCCATTTCCTTTGTCAGTTCGCAGTACTGCGCGCTTCGTTTCTGCGCATGAAGCTTACGGCATTCATCAATCGCAAGATGCCTGATGATTCTGCCGCAGAAGGCAAACAGCCAGCTTCTCGGTTCATTGGGAGGGATCCTGTTCCATGTTTCAAGATAGGTATCGTTTTCGCATTCTTCAGCAGATGGTTCGGTATGAAGAATGGAATACGCAATCCTTCTCAAAGACGCACCGTATTTTTCCGCTGTCTGAACAATGGCGGATTCATCCCGTGCAAGATACAGATCTACAATCTTTGAATCATCCATGTTCATCCTCCTTTCACTCTGTACAGCGGATAAAAATATGCATCCGTTACATTTATTTTATCTTTTCCGGTTATTTTTATGCGGATGGATATGTTCAGACATGATCATTAAAAAGCTTCTGTACCGCCTGGATACAGAAGCTCTGATACCTGATATGCAGTTTCCTATTTGCAGGTTACAGTCTGGATATCGCTGTTTTCACCGCGGTATTCCTTTTCGACTCCGTAATACATTCCGGCTGCTTCGGAAGTATCTATATAACCGCATGCGCGCACTTCATATTCAGTTCCTTTTTTCAGTGACTTGAACTGCGCTTTGATTTCTCCTGCTTTGACTTTCACTGTTGTCCAGTCCTTTGTGCCTTTTTCACGGATCCGCACTTTATAGCCGGTCAGTCCGCATTCGCTCTGATCTTCCAGAGTTACAGTGACGGTGCCGCTCTTTGTGCTGACATCCTGAATGACTGCCTTGGAAGGAACAATCGGGAAGTATGTTTCGGCTGCGTCTTTGTATGCGTTGATGCCTGTCGCAGTGATCTTCGCGATTCCGCATTTGATATTGTCGGAATAGCTCAGTTCGTATTCTTCGCCTTCCTTGAGTTCTTCGGAATAGATATTGGTCACCAGAACATTCGGCGTAATCTCTTTGCCGGTATAAACAACATCCGCATCTTCATTGATTTCAGCAGAAATAATGCCGAGTCTTGAACAGTCAAGCTGAACAACAGTTGTACCGATGCCGCTGACCGTGCATGTGACATAGACACTTCCGTCCCCGATCTGTGTGACATGGGCCTGTGCACCGCCGTTAAGCGGTTCAAGCTGAATCACTTTGTCTCCGCCTTCGGAAACTTCCCATGTGATCTTTGCGTCATCTTCAGGGTAAACGCCTTCATCGCCGATAAAGCGGACTTTCAGATCGGTTTCGCCCTGATTCTTATACATGGTAAGATGTCTTGCGCCGTCGATTCTTGTGCTGAGATTCTTTTCCATCAAGGTGCAGAATCCTTTGATCGGGAAATTGTCATAGGCCCAGATCTTATCATCTCCGAATTCCGACATCTTTTCTTCCGGCGTCAGAGCAAGTTCCCTGATTCCCCTGTCATCAGATGCGTAATCTGACCAGTATTCATCGGCATAGATCCAGTTTTCCTTTTCATTGACCACGCCGACATTCCAGTTATTGAGATCCTCATTGCCCTGGTCGCACGGCACATTGACCGTGAATTTTCCTTCCGGCGTCTGCTGGGTCACGATGATTGAGTAATAATGTCCCTTCTGAATCTGTACGGGCTTGCTGAGTTTTACCTTATGGAATCCGCCATAGCGGTATTCAGCAGTTCCTCACTGCTTTCAGGGCTGACAAAATCATACGGGAAAGGTTCATATTTCATTTCTGAAGATGAATCTTATTTTTACGGCTGTACATTGTCAGCTGTTTCATTCTGTTCCGCAGCACAGGATGATGAAATGAGCGCGATGATACTCAGACTCAGAACAAAAACATTCCGATTCTTATTCTTCTTCATATTCTCATTCCTTTTCTATAATATGTTGCCTTTACATACTAGATATCATGTTTTGCGCTTATATGTATACGGCATCAGAATGTTCATTTATAAAGAAAAAGGAATCCCGGTTAAGGAATTCCGTTCTGCGTCTGTTATCTCTCGTTTCCAAGGAAGAAAAGTCCGAGCATGCCGGGTCCCACATGGGCGCCGGAGAAAGGTTCATGGGGACATACCGTTATTTTTGCGTCCGGTGTTTCCTCGAGAATCATCTGCTTCAGTGTTTCCGCATCCTTGATGCAATCGCCATGGGAAATGTAGATATCCGGCTCTTTGAGATCCATATGCTTTTCATGATATTTGGCAGCCAGTGTCTTTACCGCCTTTTTGCGTCCGTGCACATTCATGCAGGAAACAATATGGCCGGTATGATCGCCATAGAGAATCGGCTTGATGTTCAGTGCAGCCGCGATTGTGGCTGTCACATTGGATACTCTTCCGGTCCTTCTTAAGAAATTGACATCATCGACTGTGAAATACTGACAGCAGTGCGGAACCATATCATCGAGAATCTTTGACGCTTCCTCAGCGCTTTTTCCTTCCCTGCTTAATTCAGCAGCTTCCACTGCCAGCATCCCGTTGCCGAATCCGCATCCATGGGAATCCACGATATGAATAAAGCGGCCGATATACTGGTCCATCAGCTGCGAAGCGGCATTCATCGCGGCGTTATAGGTACCGCTGATGCCGGAGCTCATAGCGATGTATATAATGTCCATTCCTTCTTTTAAAATCGTTTCGAATTTTGACAGAAACAGCCCGGTATTGAGCAGACTGGTTTTGACTTCAGCTCCCTTTTTCAGACTTTCATAATAGGAATGCATGTCGAAGTTTTCAATATCCCCCTGATAGACGTTCACTTCTCCGTTGACTGTATATTCAGCAGGAAGCAGCTGAATTCCATCCAGAAGACTTCCGGGAAGATTCGCTGTACCGTCCGCAAAAACAGCAAATGCCATACGTACCTCCAATTTGTTGCATTACAATTTTATCCCTTTAACAATATTTATCAAATATTCAGACCTTATGTTGCTGCAGTTTCCGGTATCCAACTTCAAGCAGAAGCAGATTGCCGCACGCAAACACCAGCAGCCAGAGCGGCATGATGGAAATACCGATTGCCTGCTGCAGCCATCCGAACACAGTCGGCATAAATGTGCTTCCGATATAGGCAAATGCCATCTGCAGCGAAATCACAGCCGCGCTGAAGCGTCTGCCGAAATTGCCGGGGGCCATATGCTGGATGGCCGGATAGACAGGTCCCATGCCGGTTCCGATGATAATAAATCCGACAGCCGCAATCAGCCATCCTTCAACCGGTATAAACACCAGCAGAATGCCAAACAGTTCAGTCCCAATGCCAAGACGGATCAGTTTCCTGTCTCCAAGACGGTTGGACACAAAACCGGAAATCAGCCTGCCGAGCATCAGTCCGAAGTAAATGAGTGAGCCGAAAGACGCGATGGTCTGATCCGAAAGCCATGGCCTTGTGCCGGCGAAATAGGACGGCGTCCATAAGAAACATGTCGCTTCCCCTGCACTGTATGCAAAAAATGCAAGCAGTGTCGGCAGCACGCCGGGTCTTCTGATGGTTTCCTTGAGACCGGCATTGTCATATCCTTCTTCTTCCTCTTCCGCTTCGTTTTTCTTCCATAAAGGCAGAGAAACAATACAGAAAAGCAGGATCGCAATCTGGATGAAAGACGTCCATCTATAGCCTTCATTCCATCGCGCATATTTCAAAGCGGACGCCATGATATAGGGACTGATGACAGCGCCCATCCCGTAAAAACAATGCAGGAAATTCATGACCGATGAAGAATAATGAACGGCGACATACTGATTGACTGCCGCATCGATTGCGCCTGCCCCAAGTCCATAGGGAACCGCGAATAAAAACAGCATCCAGTAGGCACTGCTGAAGGAAAAGCCGAGCAGTCCGAAAATTGTAAGCCCGATGGATAGAATCACAATCCATTTTGTATGAAGCTTCCTGAGAAGCGATGGACAGGCAAGAGATGCGATGATCGTCATAAAGCAGATTGTCATCGATACATATCCTGCATATGAGGAAGGCACCTGGAATATCGTCTGCATTTTAGGCCATCCAGAACCCAGCAGTGAATCCGGAAGACCTAATGAAACAAAGATCAGATAAATAACTGCGAGCAGTAAAGAACCCATAAAAAACCTCTTAAAACAAAAAGGATTATATGCCTTTGTCATCAGAAGCGCAAAGAAAAAAGGCATGAATCGGATTCATACCTCATATTTGTATTCAGAGATTCTTTCCAAGCTGATAAGCCTTTTCAGGATATCCGCTGCGCTTTGTCATGGATACCGTTCCGCATCCGTATCCCAGTATCATTCCCTGATCTTCAAAATTGATATATCTGACCAGTGTCTGATAATGCGCTTTGAGTGCGTCAAATGTCCAGTCATCCGCGTTCCAAGCAACTGTCAGCAGTGCGGATTTCAGATGTCTGCTGTTCAGTGAACTGTTATAGGCACAGAAACGGTCGACAACCGTTTTCAGCTGTGCGCTCATGCCGTAATAATACAGCGGTGTCGCAAATACGACCATGTCACTTGATAACAGTTCTTTTCGGATCATTTCCGTATCATCCTTCTGCACGCACGGTCCTTCATAGCCGCATCTGACACATCCGATGCACGGATGAATATCACAATGGCATACATCAATCACATTGCATGTATGTCCGCTTTCATCAGCTCCTTTGATAAATGAATCCGCCAGCAAAGCTGTAGAACCATTCCTGTTCGGACTGCCCATCAATACTGTAATCTTCATATTCTTCTTCTCCCTTTATTTCAGATCATTTGTTTCAAGCCATTCACTGACATCGTCCTTCATCGTACTGCCGCCGGAATAATGAATGGAAAGGCCTTCTTTTAAATCAGCGTCCAGTGCCAGTTTTGCGATTGCGGTCAGACTCTGACCGAAGCGTCCGCCGCCATGCGAACAGAACGGATAGATCGTCTTTAATGAAAAATCAAATTCTTCCAGGAATGAGGCGACCGGCATCGGAATCGATGCCCACCAGTTTGGATAGCCGAGAATCACCGTATCATACTGATCCATATCTTCCACATGGTTTGCCAGCTCCGGTCTTGCCTGGATATGCTGGTCGTGCTGTGCCTCCATGAGGACGGTATTGTAATCAGATGAATACGGTTCAGAAGGCATGATCTCAAAGAGATCTGCACCTGTCTGATTCTGTATTTCTTCCGCGATCCCTCTTGTATTGCCGCTCCATGAGAAAAATGCAATCAGTACTTTTTCACTGCGTGCAGTCTGCTGTTCTGTGATTTCAGCAGAAACCGTTCCGCTCAGCGTGTCTTTTTCTGATCTGACAAGACGGATGCCGATGCTGTAGCTTTTGAGATCTTCCTGACCGGCTGCGCGGTATGCGCTGCGCATATTCTTCGCAAAATCATTCCATCCGCCTCCGCGGTAAACATGTCTTGTACCTTCAGATGCACCGGAAGGATCATTCTGAATATCTGTTTCGTACGGTCCGTAAATATCCCAGCACCATTCATTTACATTGCCATGGATATCATAGAGTCCCCAAGGATTGGCTTCAAAGCTTCCCGGTTCAATCGTTGTTTCCCGATAGATGCCGGGTTTTGCGTCAAGTACGGAATTGTCAAAATAGTTTTCTTCAATTTCATACGGATAATGCCCATAGAAATTTGCCATCGACGCATCCGGCGAACGTTCTGTTGAAAACGGAGAAGATGTGTCAGCGCGGCACGCATATTCCCATTCCGCTTCCGTCGGCAGCCGGTATCCGTCTGAACTCATCTCCCAGATCACCCTGTCATTTTCAATGGTATAGGCAGGTAATAATCCGGCCGCTTCGCTTTTCGCATTGGCATATTTCACCGCATCCAGCCATGAGACAGTTTCCACAGGCAATGCGTCATTTTCAAACTGCGACGGATTATTTCCCATCAAAGCCGCATAGTCCTTCTGCAGGGCTTCATACCGATCGATGTAAAAGGAGGAAACTGTCACTTCATGAAGCATTTCATCATCCGAACGCCAGTTTTCTTCTTCAGGACTTCCCATCATGAAGGTGCCGCCTTCGATCTTTACAAACCCGTCACTGATCTCTGCAGTTCCGGCATTTTCTTTCACAGGTTCTTCTGTTTCCGGCTCCATAGACATCCAGTCTTCGCTGCCTGCCGCTTCTGTTTCAAACGGGAAAACCATGCACAGAAGAACCGCAATGATCAGACAGCAGATTAAATCCGCACCATGGCGCAGCATCTTCTTTTTCTGATCTTTCTGATTTTTCTTTCCCATGCAGAGGGATGCACAATGGAATCCGATGAAGATCCAGAATCCCAGCATCAGGATGTTTTCAAGCAATACAAGGACTGCAGCCTTGTCATAATCGAGAAATGCGAAGTGAATACGGAAAAGAAGATATTCCGGCATATTGTTTTTCAGAAAGAAATAAAGACCCAAAGATGCCGCAAAGAGACAGATATATCTAAGTACTGTCTTGGCTTTTTCCGGGATCCGCATGGACGCGGTCATTGCCGGTACATGCAGACCGATATGCATTCCCATCAGGATAAATACCCAGTGGGACATCGCAAGATGGATGCGTCTGACAAAAGAAAGCTTTGCCATGCCGTAAAGAAACGGAACCGCATAATTGCTCATAGCCATGCCGCAGAATGCCGTGAGTGCAAAGCAGAGCAGAAGCAGGATGTTTACACATACTGAAAGTATTCTGTATGCATTGTATTTTTCTTTGAACAGTGTGCCGTACCATCTTCGGTTGAGAATCTGATGGATCACAGTCAATGCTGTCATCGAGATGCCGATCCATTCATGTGCCTCTTCTCCGGTAACCTGATATGCCATGAGAAAAAGAAGAAGGACGGTCATACACACGTCCACGATCATCCAGTTCTTCTTCAAACCAGCTTTCGTCATATGACTGTCCTTCTTTCTGTGATTTACTTGAGACCGTCAATCCAGGTCTTCAGATCCGCTTCTGAAACACTGCCGGAAAACCGCAGTCCTTCCAGCCATGTGCCGCTGCCGGCAAGTTCTTCCAGATTCTTTCCGCTTCTGCCGATTCCGCTGCTTCCGGATGTGCAGAAAGGAATTATCGTAAGTCCGTCAAATTCATATGTTTCCACGAATGTGTCCATGATTCTCGGCTCCTCACCCCACCAAATCGGATAGCCGACAAATACTGTTGTATATCCAGTCAGATCAAGCGGCTCGCTGCTGATTGCAGGACGGACAGAAGGATCATCCTGTTCATGGGTTGTCCGGCTGCTGTCATCATGCCAGTTCAGATCATCCTCACTGTAAGGTTCAGATGCAGTGATTTCATAAAGATCACCCGATACAATGGCCGCGATATTTTCAGCAACACCTTTTGTGGTGCCGGTAGCGGAGAAATAAACAACCAGTGTTTTATCTTCCGCTTCTGCCGCAGGTGTTTCCTGCGGTTCTGCGGTTTCTGTTTCTGCTGTTTCTGTTTCTTCAGGCTGTTCAGCCGGTTCTCCTGCGGCCGGCTGACTTCCGCATGCGCTCAAAGCCATAGCGAATGAGGCAAGCGGAATCATCATCAGTTTTCTGAATTTCATAGTCTGCCTCCCTTAAACACTCTGTTTCCATGCGTTTTGGATCAGTTTTTCATCCGGACGGTTGATCTGAACGCCTTTGACCCATTTCACATCGCCCTTTGTGTTTTTATGCAGTTCGATATCGCTTCTGCCGATTCCGCTTCCTCCGGATGTGCAGAACGGAAGAATGGTCTTTCCGGAAAAATCATAGCTTTCCAGGAATGTTTCGATGATGCGCGGCGCAACGCCCCACCAGATCGGATAGCCGATGATGACGGTATCGTAGTCATCCATATTTTCGACTCTGCCTTTGACTGCAGGTCTTGCGCTTCTGTCTTTCATTTCCAGCGAACTTCTGCTGTTCGGATTGTTCCAGTTCAGATCGGCAGCTGTATATGTTTCTGCCGGTTCGATCTCAAAGAAGGCAGTATCGCATACGCGTGCGATTTCTTTGCCGATACGCTCTGTAACGCCGCTCGCTGAGAAAAATGTTGTTAACACTTTCTTTGCCATCTCTTTTTTTCCTCCTGATCAAATGGTTTATGCATTGCCTGATCAAATGCTGAGAAGCTTCTTCAGGCAGTTATATGCAATTTCGTAAATCGACTGGTATGTGTAATTCACATCAGCTTCTGACATCGCTGTTTTCTGCTTGTCAGTCACAGCGGTATATGGATAGATGCCGAACATGAACGGGAAGAAGATATAAATAAATGTCTGCTTTTCTTCTTTCTTCATTTCCGGACAGAATTTGTCAAGTATCCTTCTGACATTGTCCATGGATGTTCCGTATGCCTTCTTGAAGGAAGCCAGCAGTTCCTGTCTGCTGTTTTCTTCCATATCAAAGTTGTTCATGGAAAGCAGCTTTAAAAGCTGTGCCCTTTTTTCAAGGGAATGCGCAATCTTCTGGGCGATTTCATCCCTGGACAGTTTTTCGTTTTCAGAAATAATCTTTTCAAGATCTTCATTCCATCTTTGATATTCCAGTTCATAAAGGGCCAGAAAGATTTCTTCTTTCGTCTCAAAATAGTTGTAGATTGTGGGCCGTGAGAAAGATGTGACTTTTCCGATTTCCTTCAGCGTAATGTCCTTGAAGCTCATTGTCTGATAGAGCTTTTCGCAGGCACTGATAATCTCATCTTTTCTGGCTGCTGTTCTTTCCGGTGATCCTTTCGGCATAGCTTGTACCTCTTATTCTGACATGATGTCAATATCAATATAATCGCATTCTGACACTGTGTCAATATATGATTCTGAAGATTTAAAAACAGCGCCGCCTGTCTGCATGACGCTGTTCATCCTGAATATATGAATGTGGTTATTCCTTCGGATAGGATTCCAGAATATCCGTAATTGCCGGAACCAGTACCGACTTTCTGGACATATACGGTTTGATAATATATGAAGTGCCGTCAAATTCAGCTTTATCCCCGATTGCCAGCTTCAGCACTTCATCTGAAGCCGCATCAGCCGCAAGTGTGTAAGTCACTGAAAGATCATCATGAAGAATTGAGATTGCCGCAAATGCCATATCCATTCCCTTTTTCTTCATGGCTTCAGGCATCACCTTCTTCATCCGTTCCGCAAGATCCTTTGCGGTTTCTTCATCATATGCGTTAACACAGCCGATGGAATATTTCTTTCTGCCGCTTTCATATTTCTTGTAGTCGCTGAAGAAGATCTCTTCATCGCTCATTCCGTCATATGACAGCAATGCCTTATACATTTCCTGATAGAAGGCATCAATATCTTCAATGCCGGCAATTTCATTGAGTGCCTTCACTGCTTCCTGATCTGCGAATGTTGTATTTTCAGACTGCAGATTCTTTGTGTCGGAAAGAATGGAGCCGATCATTGCGGTTGCTGTGTTCTGATCCGGTGTCATTCCGTAATTGCGGAAGCGGATCGAGAGGATCGTCGCGGTTGAACCAAGAGGTCTTGCGTCATAAATCAGCTGATTGCCGGTGATCACTGCACCATCTGGATGATGGTCAATGATGCTGATTATGCGGGCATCCTTCATGCCGTCTGCGGCCTGCGTATATTCACTGAGATCAACCAGGACCATATTGAGTCCTGACGCATCAAGAAGAAGCTCCGGCGTTTCAAGACCGGCCTGCTCAAGAATATATTCCGATTCATGATTCAAAGGTCCCAAGACAACAGGCTTTGCGTCATATCCGAGCTGCTGCAGAAACCATGCGCAAGCGATGGAACTGCCGACGGTATCGGAATCCGGGCTCTTATGTCCTGAAACATAGATTGTTCCTTCCAGTCCGTCAAGATGTTCCATTTCACTCTTGTTTAGAAGGATGTTATATTCCTTTACCTTCTGCATCTTCTGATAAACAGTATTTCTGCCGATGAAAAATCCGACTGCTGCCGCTATGATCAGCAGGATCAGTGCACATGCACAGAGAAGCCATTTTCTTTTCTGCTTTATATCCAACTCCTGTTTGATTGTAATCACTGCTATTACTTCTGCTGATTTCATTATATGCATGAATGGGGAGCGAAATTCTTAATTTCAGTCTTTGGATATGAAAAAGCCTCTGACTGCTGTCAGAGACTTCATATCAGTTCATTTTTCCGCAGTTGCCGACCTTATCCCCTGTTACAAAGTATTCATAAGTCGGGAATTCAAAGAGAACCGGCTTGAAGACGTGATAGTCGATTTTGCCCTGTTCATTGAGAACATTCTCATCGGCATAGGTCGCAAGGATTTTGCAGATGAAATGGTCAAATCCTTCCAGTTCATAATTGCCGTCGACTTCGCATTCAATGGAGACTTTCGCTTCATCAATCAAAGGTGCGCCGTTTTCCCCCATCGTCCAGGCAAATGCTTCAGACTTATCGGTCTTATTGCCGGAGATGGTTCCCATACAGTCGGCGTCCTTCAGCCATGATTCATCAACCACATTGACGGAAAGCTTATTGTTTTCACGGATTCCTTTGTTGATGTAATGTGCCTTTACAAGCGATACCATCAGGTGGCTGTGCGCCACTGTGCCGGCATGGGCGACCAGTGTCCATGTCGGTTTACCGTTTACCATCGCGCCGACCACAATCACCGGGCACGGATAAAGCGCAAGAACTGCGCCGATATTTTTCTTGTTCATCCTGTTTGATCTCCTTCTCTTTAACATCAATTTATATTCTGACACAATGTCAGTATAGATATCATACGCATATTCTGACACCGTGTCAATATAAATGAATCAAAGAAGCCGAAACAGGATGCTATTGTTTACGCCCGTACAGACGGATTTGATGAAAGCGGATTGTCGCAGATCAGAATCACATCATCCTTCTCACTGAATACAGCTGCTTCCGGACCTGCCGGATTGATTTCGATATGGAAGCTGCCGTCTGACGCAAATTTCTTATAGCCGTCCGCGATCTCGCGCCATAGCGGCTGCGGTTGCCTGCAGGGTATGGAATGTCGCAGTTTTGCCGGGCTGTACATAGCGGGAATCCGATTTCATATAGATGCCCGCTCCGCCGTCTGATAACAGGCTGTTGAGAATATCCTTGATCTCCCTCTGCTCTGAGATATGGGTCATCATGCGGGCGGTAATACGGCTGCTTACCACAAAGTCCGTACCGCGCATCATCTGGGAAAGCTTCTGATTATGGATGCTGTTCATTTCAATGGTCAAAGGAATATCAGCGCCTATCTTTCTTGAAATGTCTGTCAGAAGCAGCTGCAGCATCAGGCTTCTTGCGTCGGCTTCTTCCGGATCAAGGCGGCTGTCGCTGAGCAGCAGAATGCCGGAAGGTTTTTCACTGCAGAGCTTTTCCAGCACGCTGCGCCGTTAGATTCTGCACTCCCTGATTTCCGGATGGATATTTGTGAGGTCTGTCAAATCAGAGAATGTATCAAGGTCAATTGCCCCTTCTTCGGCTTCGATAATGACTTTCGAGCCTTTTGGCGCATATGCATTTTCTTCTGCAAGAATCTGCGGCAGCAGATCTGAACAGCCGATGATCAGCAGCTTCGGGATCCGATAGAACTGATACTGCTCGGCATCTTCCGGTCCGTAGAAATAGTCAAACTCCATCTGCTCTCCTCCTTTCCTCATTTTTCTGCAACAAAAAAGGACGCTTACTTACTGCGAAATGCAGAAAATAAACGTCCATAATCAG
>CAMVGT010000065.1 GCA_947167125.1 uncultured Erysipelotrichaceae bacterium | reverse complement strand
AGCGCAAGCGACCCGGGCACACAGAAGCCTCATCCATATTGCTCAGCAAGTGGGTGAGGTAACTTCACATCCCCTCTTATCTGCCGCATTGACAAACCCGAAGGTGTCAAATGCGGATGCGTCTGCCCCGGGTTCTGTCAGTTCCGGCGGTGCGTCTCTGTCCATATTGACCTTGCCGACATAGCTGACAATTCCGGTCTTTTCCATCAGGTCCATCAGACACAGAGTCGCTTCCCTGTGGATCGTTCCGAGGATCACCGCGCGGGTCGTCGCGCTTTTTGCCATCGACTGCGCAAATATGCTGTAAGCCTTCTCTGCATATGCAGGGTCTCTGAATTTTGATTCTTCCGGGAATGTGTATATCTTAAGCCAATCCAGCAGCTCATAATCCATGCCTGTTCCCCGGTATGAAAACTGCGGAGCGTGGGTATGAAGGTCCACCATGCCCGGCATGATCAGGCAGTCCTGATAATCCTTTACCGGAAGGTCTGCGTATTATTCAGGGATGTTTCTGAATATTCCTCCGCACACGCCGTCAATGCATAAAAGATATGAATTTTCCCATATCTCAAGGTTTTCCATTGAGGGTGTATGGCATATATTTCCCTTTAAGAAAAAGCTGTTTTCCATAAATGATTTTCCACATGAATTCCATTTAGAGTATACCTTCGGTTAAGAATGCATTTCCATATACCCCGCTCAGTCTTAAGAATTTCGCCTGTCAGGCCAAAAGAAAAACCCCGCCATAATGACGAGGTTGTTCCTTTCCAAAATGCGTTTCTGTACAGAAAGCGATTAACGCTTGGAGTACTGAGGTGCACGTCTTGCGCCTTTGAGACCGTACTTCTTTCTTTCCTTTTCACGGGAATCACGAGTCAGGAAGCCAGCCTTCTTGAGAACAGGTCTGTAATCAGCACTTGCTTCAAGCAGAGCGCGGGAGATACCATGACGCATTGCGCCGGCCTGGCCAGTATAGCCGCCGCCTGCAACGTTGATCTTGATATCAAACTGATCTTTTGTTTCAGTCAGAACAAGCGGAGAATTAACGACCATTCTCAGAACTGCCTGAGGGAGGTAATCCTCGAGTGAACGTCCATTGACTGTGATCACGCCTGTACCCGGAGTCATGAAGACGCGGGCAACGGACTTCTTACGGCGTCCTGTTCCAACATATGTAACTGTTGCCTTTTTCTTAATTGCCATCTTTCATTTCCTCCTTATTTGACCTTCAGCTCAACAGGTTTCTGAGCTGCATGCGGGTGATCAGGTCCTGTGTAGACGAATACATGCTTGCGCTGAACATCGCCCAGCTTGTTGTGCGGCAGCATGCCCTTGATTGCCTTTTCAACCCATTCAACTGTGTAGTTTTCACGCATGATCTTAGTGCTTCTGACCTTCAGTCCTCCAGGATATCCGGAATGTCTGTAATAGAACTTCTTTTCATCCTGGTCGCCTGTGATCTTCACTTTGTCAGCGTTAACGACGATGACATAGTCACCGCAGTCAACATGGGGTGTGTAAGCAGGCTTATGCTTGCCTCTTAATACTGTTGCAACCTGAGTTGCAAGACGTCCGAGTGTGCAGTCTGTCGCATCTACGACATACCACTTACGCTCGACTTCACTTGGTTTTAACATCGTTGTCTGACGCATTTTTCATCCTCCTAATGTAGTTTCCGGGGCTACATTCAGAAATGGTGGTCGCCCATTATTTTAGATGAATCGGGGTATCAAGTCAAACAGTTTCACTCCTGAGTGCAAAGAAAACCCCGATAAATATTCTTTATTCTGAAAATCCGGATGATTCCGGCCGTTTTCATTATGAAACAGTTACATTTCAAAAGGAAAACGGAGACGCATTTTCATGCATTCTCCGCTTCATTTGTGATTGACTGATCCCTCAGTTCGATTCTGATTTCAGTTTCTTCCGCTAAGCCGTATTTCTTCATCCATTCCTGAATCTGCGGTTTCAGATTCAAAGCGGATTCATACCAGGCTTCATCATAAACAGTAAGCTCACAGAACTGTTCCGTGGCAAGAAACAGACCGAGCTGCTTCTGGCTTTTGCGTTCAGTAAGAATGTAATAAACCGGAGTCTCCCTGTTTTTTACACATTCCTCCAGCTGAGAAAGCGATATGTCTTCAGGAAGCACATCCGACTGCAGGAATTCACGGATCATGACTTCCTCATTCAGTGCGCAGATCTCAAAGTAGTCCACCCTTTCCAGAGTCAGACCGTTGGCCGGCGCGTTCTTGCGGGAAATCGTCTTTGATTTCGCATCCAGTATTTTCTGAATGTCTTCCGGCTGCAGTCTTCCCCTGCCGACTTCAATCAGCTGGGCAGCCATCATCCGTACCATATAGCGCAGAAATCCTTTGCCGGTAAATGTCAGCTTCAGGATATTTCCTTCTCTTGAGAAGACAATGTCATTAACCGTGCGCACCTGGTTGGGCGTTTCCGCAAGGGTGTTGGAATTGAAGGAAGTAAAGTCATGCGTTCCGATCAGATACCGGGATGCCTCCTTCATTTTTTCAATATCGAGGGCAACCGGACACTGATAGGCAATATCTTTTGTAAATACATCATAGGGCCCCAGATTGATCCGGTAATCATACTGTTTCATGCGCACGCTGTAGCGGGCATGAAACGTAAAATCCGTCTCTGTGCAGTCCATGATATGGATGTCTTTAGGCAGATGTCCGTTGAGGGCGCCCATCCACTTGCGTCCGCTGAGATCGCGGTCTGTATCAAAATGGAATACCTGCCCTCTTGCGCTGACGCCGGCATCGGTTCTGCCGGAAGCGATGATGTTGATCTTCTGATGCGCGATTTCGTGCAGTGCTTCCTCAATCTGTTCCTGCACCGATTTGCCATCCCTCTGCGATTGCCAGCCTTCATAGGCCGCTCCGCAATAGGAGACTGTGCAGCGGAAGCGTCTCATGCCTGCGCGGAGAGCCAGATCATGCATGCCAGCAGCGCGGCACAGCAGATCAGAAGGAGATAGTCTCTCCCCTCCATCTTCAGCAGCTTATAGCGTGTCCGCTTTTCACCCGGCGCATAGCCTCTTGCCTCCATGGCGTTAGCAAGGTCTTCCGCCCTTTGGAAAGCCGAAACAAACAGCGGCACAATCAGGGAAAGAATCGCCATGATCCGCTCCATGAATTTGCCTTCTTTCAGATCTACTCCTCTTGATTCCTGAGCCTTGATGATTCTCTGTGTTTCATCAATCAGGTCGGGAATAAAGCGCAGGGCAATACTGATCAGCATTGCGATCTCATGCGCCGGCACATGGATTTTTGTGAACGGCTTAAGCAGATCCTCAATGCCGAGGGTCATATCCAGCGGTTTTGTGGTAGCAGTCAGACAGGTTGTGATCATGACCATTAAAAGGAGTCTGACTGCGATATAAAGCGTCTGGAAGATCGCATCGGAATACATTGTGAACGGACCGACCGTAAATAACGGAGTTCCGGTTTTGAGAAACAGCGAGTTGATAATCAGAAGGAACACAAGCATATAAAGCATCGGCCGCATTGCCTTCCAGATGAATGTGAAACTGAGTTTTGCCAGAATGATGGTGAGTGAAGCTGCCGCAAAAAGAATTGCGTAGCCGGTCCATCCGGCCGGGAAGAAGATCGCCACCAGCATCAGCAGCATCCCCAGAATCTTGGCACGGGGATCCATCTTATGGATCGGCGAGTCAAGCGGGATATAGCGTCCGAGTGTAATATTACCCATGTTTCTTCACCTGCCTTGCGACCGCCTCTGCCAGTCTGTCAATGTCCATCACATCTTCGCCGATTTCAAATCCTGCTTCGATCAGCTGTTCCTTCATGCGGATCAGAGCCGGCGGCAGGATATTCATCTCTTTGCAGTAGGAGGAATCCTTGAAGAATTCCTGCACGCTCATCGATGCGCGGATTGTTCCGTTTTCCACAACCACCACATTGTCGCAATAGGTAAATACCTGTTCCATATCATGGGTGACAATCAGGATCGTCTTTTTCATTTCCCGGTTCAGTCTGGAAAACAGGGACATCATGGAAACCGTTCCGTACGGATCCAGTCCGGCTGTCGGTTCATCGAGAACCAGAACTTCCGGATCCATCGCGAGAATGCCGGCAATCGCCGCTCTTCTTTTCTGTCCGCCGGACATTTCCAGCGGGCTTTTTTCATAATGTCTTGTTTCAAGGCCGACCATAGCCATGGCCTTTTTCGCCCGTTCAATCGCTTCCGCTTCGGGAATTCCGAAATTCTTCGGACCGAAGGCGACATCCTTCAGGACGGTTTCTTCAAACAGCTGGTATTCCGGAAACTGGAAAACCAGGCCGACCCGGCCGCGCAGCGATTTTAGATTTTTCGGTTTTTCACCTGCCGTGATTGTCCGGTCAAGAATCCTGACCACGCCCTTTTCCGGCAGCAGCAATGCATTCAGATGCTGCACAAGGGTGCTTTTGCCGGATCCGGTCATACCGATGACGGCAGTGATTTTTCCTTCTTCGATGTCCAGGCAGACATCGTTCAGCGCCTTGTATTCATAGGGAGTACCGGTGCTGTAGGTATAGCTTACATGGTCGAATTGAATCGGCATAATTCTTTCACCAGTCCTTCCATTGTGAGATGGTTCTCCGTTCTGATTCCCCTTCTTCTCAAAGCGCCTGAAAACTTCATTGAATAGGGAATATCCAGCTGGATCTCCTTGAGCTTCTTTTCATCCGCGAACACCTCATGCGGCGTTCCGGTCATTGCGACAGTTCCTTTGTTCAGCGCAATCACGTAATCGCTGTGGGCAACTTCGTCAATGTCGTGGGTGATGGAAAGAATCGTCAGAGAGCTTTCTTTATGGATATCGCGGATCACCCGTTTGATTTCATCTTTGCCCTGCGGATCCAGCATAGCGGTCGCTTCATCAAAGATCAGGATCTTCGGCTTCATGGCCAGCACACCGGCAATTGCCACGCGCTGCTTCTGGCCGCCGGATAAATGAGACGGTTCCTTGTCCAGGTATTTTGTCATATTGACCCGGCCGGCATTGAGATTGATGATCTCATCCATATCCTGCTGGGGAACGCAGTGGTTCTCCAGGCCGAACGCGATATCGTCGCGGACAGTCGAACCGATGAACTGGTTGTCCGGATTCTGAAAGACAATGCCGATCATGGACCGGATGGCAGTCAGATTTTCCAGATTCAGCTCCAGTCCTCCGAGCCTGATTTCACCGCTCTTTTTTTCAAGAAGTCCGGCAATCAGCTTGGCGACTGTGGACTTGCCGGAGCCGTTGTGGCCGATGACAGTTGTGTATGTGCCTTCCTCAACGCTGAAGGAAACATCCTTGATTGCGGTGGATGTTTCATCATAAGCGAAACTGAGGTTTTTCACTTCGATCGCTTTCATAAGTGCCTCTTCCTGTTCAGTATGATTCTCTGAACCAGGTCCTTATTATAGCAGAGTCCGGACCTATTTTAAGAAAAAGCATGCCCTGCCGGACATGCTCAGTTTAATTTTGTCACAAATGATTCCGCTTCTTCTCTGCTGAGCGGATTGTCATTCATCAGAATTGTATAGCTGTAGTCGCCTTTGGCGAAGAAAAGCATCGATACCGTTTCCCCGTCTCCGTACTCCTTGACATCCATTCCGTCAATATCGACAATCTGGATGCTGCGGTATTCACCGTCCTTGGGCTCATAGATTTCATACGCATTGCATGTATAAGCCTTGGAGAAGCGGATGCCTTCCTTTCCGGATGCGTCAAAATAAGCCACCTCGAATACCTGTCTTGAATAAGCGCGGAACGCTTCGGTTTCATACCCTGCCAGAGGCTGGGAAGGATATTCGAAATCAAATACAGCGACTGCCTTGGCTTCGTTGTAGCTGTTCAGATCAATCCAGACCGCGGTCGGTGTCTGACCCCAGGCGCTCTGAAAATTGACATTGCAGCCATCGGCTTCCGAGTTGCCGGCTTTGCCATTTCTGAAAATCATGAATATCGCAAGAACAGCGGCGATTGCAAGCACGATAATCTTGCCGGCATTGCCGAATCCGGATTCCGGAGCAGGCGGTGCCTTTTTCTCTTCTTCCTTAATTTCTTCTTTTACTTCTTCATTTTCCATATCAAAGTGCTTGACGGTTACTGGATCTCGTAGTTTTCGTAGGTGCCGTTAAGAGCTGCGGTCTGGTTAGCGACATTCAGGATGTCACTGACAATCGCGTTGTCCTCGCTGAACAGCTTTCTGGTTACAGCTACCGCATAATCGCTGCGGTCAACACAGATGTATCCTGCTTCCTCCATGATGGAAGAGAATTCTTCCGCAGCGTTGGAGTCGCTGAAATGGACGCTGTGGGTCAGCGCTACCATGGTTTCCGGCGGATACTCCTCCAGAAGCTTTTCATTTTCCGCAAGCTTGGCTTCCACAAAGTCCGGATTCAGATACGGATAGACTGCGCAGATCTGCTGTACCTGCTCGCTTCTTGCGGATGCGTCATAGCCGGCTGTCTCCTCTTCATCATCGCTGATGCGGATGAAACGGACTTCTTCATCGTCGTCGTACTTCTTATCGTCCTTATGTTCAAGGATGGTTTTCAGTGCAGCTGCCGCAAGCGCACCGGCCGCAACTGCCATGGCTGTCAATAATGTTCTCTGAAACATATCTCATACCTCACTGTTGGATAACAGGAAATATCATACCACAATTAATGCTTTTCCAAATACTCCATTATCTCAACAGCGTTGGAAGCCGCGCCTTTGCGGATCTGATCGCCGCAGCACCACAGGCTGAGTGCGTTGTCTCTTGTCAGATCGCGGCGTACACGGCCGACATAGACAAGATCCTGGTTGCTGGTATCAAGCGGTGTCGGAACATGATCTTTGACCAGTCTGTCGCCTTCAAACGCGCTGATTGCCTTTTCCGCGTCTTCAACGGAGATATATTCTTCGGTTTCAAACGCAGCGGAAATGGAATGGGAGCGGTAAACCGGAACACGCACGCACGTGCATGTGACTTTCAGATCCGGCAGATGAAGAATCTTTCTTCCTTCATTCTGCATCTTCATTTCTTCTGTGGTATAGCCGTTGTCATTGTAGGAGCCGATCTCGGCGATGCAGTTGAATGCGATCTGGGCCGGGAATACGGACGGGGTTACCGGTTCATTGTTCATGACCTGGTTCACCTGTTCCTCCAGTTCGCGGAAACCGCCGATGCCGGCGCCGGAAACTGCCTGGAATGTTGTCGCTGTCAGTGTTTTGATCGGCGAAATTGCCGCAATCGGTGCCAGAGCCATCATTGTGATGATGGTGGAGCAGTTGGGGTTGGCAATGATGCCGTTATGCTTTAAAGCATCTTCGCCGTTGATCTGCGGTACAACCAGCGGTACATCGTCATCCAGACGGAATGCGCTGGAATTGTCGATATAGACTGCGCCTGCTTCGACGATCAGAGGACGGTAGTATTTGCTCATGGCATTGGAAACTGCGCCGAGCACATAATCCAGTCCTTTCAGATTTTCCGCATCAGCGACGTCGACTGTCAGTTCCTGTCCTTTGAAGGGCAGCTTCATTCCTTTGGAACGTTCAGAAGCGAATACACGGATTTCATCCGCGGGGATATTTCTTTCTTCGATGCATTCCAGCATCTGTCTGCCAACCGCACCGGTGGCACCGAGAATTCCGATTTTCATGCTTTTTTCTCCTCATCTTTAATAAATTTGTCATAAATGCAGCGGATCGCCTTTTCAAAGTCGCGGTTGTCAACGCCGACAACGATGGAAAGTTCGTCTGAAGACTGGTTGATTACTTTGATGTTGATCTGGTTGCGTCCGAATTCGGAAAGCAGACGGCCGGAGATGCCGGGAACGGATTTCATTGCTCTGCCGACAATCGCGATCAGGGCAAGATGATCTTCCACTTTCAGATCATCCGGCTGGATCACCTTCTTGAGCTTGGCGATGATTTCATAGATACATGTTTCCACTGCCTTTGTCTGGACAATGACAGAGAATGTATCAACCGTTACCGGAACGCTTTCGATCGACACATGGTATTCCTCAAAGATTTCCAGGATCTTTTTCAGGAAGCCGACTTCCGTGGAGGAATGGCTCTTGACGATTGTGATCACGGAGAAATCCTTGCGTCCGGTGATGCCGGTCAGCACATGCGGCGGTTCCGCCTCATCCATTTCCGAGCAGTCATTCATGATCATGGTGCCGGGATTGGACGGATCGTTTGTGTTGCGGATGTTGATCGGGATGTTTTTGTTTTTCACAGGGAAGACAGCGTCATCATGCAGGACGTTGGCACCCATGTAGCTCATGCCGCGCAGCTCGCTGTAAGTGATGCGGGGAATGCGCAGCGGATTTTCGATAATGCGCGGATCGGCAACCATGAAGCCGGACACATCGGTCCAGTTTTCATAGACGTCCGCATCGATGATATTGGCAATGACGGAACCGGTGATGTCGGAACCGCCTCTGCTCATGACGCGGATGACGCCGTTGGGCATCGCGCCGTAGAAACCGGGAATAACAACCCTTTTCTTGCCGGCTGCTTTTGCGATCAGCAGTTCTTTTGTGCGGTCCATGTCAATATCGCCGTCATAGCGGAAGATGATGACATCCGCCGCATCAATGAATTCTGCGTCCAGATATTCCGCAAGACACCTTGCGGTGAGATATTCGCCGCGGCTGACCAGGTAATCCTGGCTCATGCCGTAATCCATCTGCGAACGGATTCTTGCGAACTCATATTCCAGATCAATGGAGAGACCGAGCTCTTCCTTGATTCTCATGTATTTTGCCTTGATCAGATCGAAGATCGAATCCACGGACACGCCATAGCGGATATGGGCATCGCAGAGATACAGAAGGTCTGTGATCTTATGGTCTTCATGGGATTCCTTGCCGCAGGCGCTTGTCACAATGAACTTGCGGTCCTTGTCATCATCAATAATGCCTTTGACCTTTTTGAACTGAGCCGCGTTGGCAACTGATGAGCCGCCGAATTTGACTACCTTGATCATTCCGCCACCTCCGCGATGAACAGGGATTCATCATTGGCTGCCGCACATGCCGCAGCTGCTTCCACCAGGGAAATCTTCTTTGTGATAAACGCGAGCTCGCCGACGCGTCTGTCGATCAGATCGGCGAAGCCTGCCTGCTTTGCGGTACGGATGTAGAATGTTCCTTTATGTACCTGGTTATCAACCGGCTTGGCGAATTTGTCATTGATTTCCGGATCCTGGTTCTTCCAGATATCGACAATATTCTGTACAACCGCATGGGCGGTCGGCAGCGAGCCGGCACCCTGGCCGACAAAAGCGGCGGCGCCGAGTGTCTTTGACTGCGATTCGATAATGTTGAAATTGGACGGAATATTGGAGAAGATGTCATCTCCTCTTAAGAATGTCGGAATGACGCATGCGCTGACAAAGCCGTCAAAATGCTTACCGCTTCCGATGAGCTTGCATGTCATGCCGTTGGCTGCGCACCAGTCAAGATCCTCCTTGCGGATATTGCGGATGCCGAATGTCGTGATGTCATCAATATTAACCAGTGTGTCAAATGCCTTCACACAGGAAAGAGCGACTTTGTAGCGGACATCATAGCCGTCGATGTCATCGGAAGGATCGCGTTCGGCATAGCCGAGCTTCTGTGCTTCGCTCAGCATTTCCGAGAAATCGGTTCCTTCTTTTTTCATCCGGTCGAGAATATAATTGGTCGTTCCGTTGAAAATGCCGCGGAAGCCTTCAATATCATCGACTCTGCGGGTTCTGTCCAATGACGCCATCCAGGGGATGCCGCCGCCGCAGGAAGCTTCATAATGAACGGTGACGCCGCTCTTGACAGCTGTTTCAAACAGATCCATGCAGAAGGTTGCCAGCATCTTCTTATTGGATGTCACAACGTGTTTGCCCTTTTCCAGAGCTTTCTTTGCGAATGTATGTGCCGGTTCCAGTCCGCCCATGCATTCGGCGACAATACTGATCTCCGGATCGTTTAAAATATCATTGAAATCAAGTGTGCATCTCGGATCTGTGAGCTCTGACTCATCCTTGACAAGGATCTTCACAACTTCCAGTTCTCTGACTTCCCAGGTCGCCCCTTCATCAATAATCTGACGGACGCCGCTGCCTACCACACCATGTCCTAACAGTCCAATCTTCATTTCCATACCCCTCGCTGTTTCTAATTGGAATACACTTGTTTTTAAAACGACAACATAGTATCATTTTCGGGTAGACTTTACAAGGAGAAAATATGACACGTTATATCAGCACAAGAAACACCGCCGATGTCCTCAGCGGACACGAAGCGGTGATCGCCGGACTGGCAAAAGACGGCGGCCTTTACACTCCCGAATCCATTGATGTCACAATCCGTCCGGAAGAGATTCTCAATGATTCCTATCAGGAATGCGCTGTAAAAATCATCCATGCACTCCTTGACGATTATACCGAAGAAGAAATCAGGGAATGCGCAATCGGCGCTTATGATGAAAAGTTTGACACAGACGCAATTGTGCCTCTGCGCGGAATCCGCAGCGGATGGCTGATGGAACTGTGGCACGGTCCTACAAGCGCGTTCAAGGATATCGCTTTAACCATTCTGCCGCGCCTGTTAACATGCGCGTATCAGAAGGAAAACAGAAATGATATCGTATCGATCCTGACCGCGACCAGCGGCGATACCGGAAAAGCGGCACTCAGCGGCTTCGCCGATGTCCCCCATACAGCCATTACCGTATTCTATCCGGAAATCGGCGTTTCCCCGATCCAGAAGAAACAGATGGCAACCTCAAAAGGAGACAATGTGGAAGTCATCGCCGTCAAAGGAAATTTCGATGACTGCCAGAGAATGGTCAAGGAAGCTGTCAGCTCAAAAGAAGTTCTCGATGCCTGCAAGGGCGTTACAATCTCGTCCGCCAATTCCATCAATGTCGGCCGTCTGGTTCCCCAGATCGTCTACTATTATTATTCCTATGGCGAACTGGTCAGCCATGACATCATCCGCTGCGGCGAACCGGTCAACTTCATTGTGCCGACCGGAAACTTCGGCGATATTCTTGCAGGATATCTGGCAAAGAGAATCGGTCTTCCGATTAACAAGCTGATCTGCGCATCCAATTCCAACAATGTCCTGACCGATTTCCTGGAAACCGGCCATTATTCCCTTGACCGTGAATTCATCACAACGATGTCCCCTTCCATGGACATTCTGATTTCATCGAATCTTGAAAGACTGCTGTTCATGTTATCCGGAAACAACGATGTCAAGATTTCAGCGATGATGGATTCCCTGAAACAGAAGGGTTCCTACCGCATCGATGATGTGATGCTGCAGAAGCTGAAGGAAACATTCAAGGGCTACTGGACCAGCGAGGAACAGTGCGCAGCCACAATCCATGATCTGTTTGTGGAACAGAACACACTGATCGATCCGCATACAGCAGTCGGCGTCAGCGCAATGGAACGCTATCAGAAGGAAACCGGCGACTTCACCCCGGCAATCGTTCTCTCCACCGCTTCCCCTTACAAATTCTGCAAGGACGTTTACTTCTCCATTACCGGCGAGCGCCTTGATGATGACTTTGAAGCGATGGACGCACTGGAAAAGCTGAGCGGCGTCAAGGTTCCGGCAAATCTTGCCGAGCTGAAAAACCTCGAGGTCCGCTTCACACGTTCCATTGAAAAGGAAGACGGTCTTCACGCAATTGCCGAAAGAATGAAAGGACTGAGCGATGCTCAGAATTAAAGCGCCTGCGTCGAGTGCCAATCTCGGTCCCGGCTTTGACTGCCTGGGCCTGGCACTGGATGTATGCAATCAGTTCGATGTCTGTCTGAATGAAACAGACATACTGGAAAATGTGGAGGACCGCTATAACAATTCCGACAATCTGTTCCTGCAGGCCTACCGCGCCGGATGCCAGGCTATCGGCATCAGCGATCACGTCCGTGTGAATTTTGACTGTCAGATTCCAAGCACCAGAGGAATGGGCTCCAGCGCCGCCTTTATCACGGCAGGCGTATGCGCAGCTTCCGCGCTGCACAATGATGCTTTGTCAAAAGATGAAATCTTCCAGATCATTTCCCGGATGGAAGGCCATCCCGACAATACAGCTCCCTGCCTGTATGGCGGACTGACATGTTCCTTAAAGGATGAAGACGGACGCTTTATCACAAGAAAAATGCCACTGCATGATTCCTGGAAATTCACCCTGCTGGTTCCTGACTTTGAAGTCAGCACAAAAAAGGCAAGGGAAATCCTGCCGGAATCCTATTCACGCAAAGCAGTATCCGAAACCTCTTCCCATGCCATTCTTCTGATGCACGCATTGGCAGAAGGCGATGAAGAACTTCTCAATACGGCATGCAGAGATATCATTCATGAGCCGTACCGCACAAAGCTGATTGACGGCTATGATACAGTCCGCACAATTGCGGAAACGGATACCGGAGGAAAAACCGCAGTCAGCGGCTCCGGTCCCGCCCTTCTTCTCATTTCAAAAAAGCAGCTGTCGAAAGAGGCGAAGATGAAAATCGCCTCAATTCAGGAGCACAGCTGGAACATCATCGAAACGCGCATTGCGCAGGAAGGTATTGCCATTCAGGGTATAAGCAAATGAGTTCTGATTTTCTGATTGTAAACAAAAAAATACTTCCGGATTATATGGAAAAAGTGATTGAAGCCCGCAACATGCTGGAAAACCATGAAGCCGCCACAATCACCGAAGCCGTACAGAAAGCCGGAATATCGAGAAACACCTATTACAAATACAAAGACTTTGTCTTCAGCAGACAGGAGGCTTCCGCATCCCGCCATGCGGTTCTGACATTGATTCTGAAAGATGAAGCAGGTAGTCTTTCTTCTGTGATCAATACCGTCACACAGATGCAGACAAACATTCTGACCATTTCCCAGGCACTCCCTGTTGCAGGAAAGGCGAATCTTCTGATCACGCTGGATATCACACGCATGAACGGAACCATCGATGATCTGACCCGCACCCTCAAAGAGCTGCCGTCGGTCAGAAGCGTGCATCTTGACGCAATAGAATGAGGTTCTATGTTTTCACCGAAAGTCAAAAAATTTCTTTCCGGAATCATGATTACCGGTGATCTGCTGCTGGGTGCTGTATTCTTTGCGGATCTGCTTGCCGGCAGCGGAAGCGATATCGGAATCGATCTGTTCCTGCTCGCTTTTCTGAGCGCTGACGCTCTTCTTTCACTGGATTATATCGGCCGGCTGACAAAAGAAGAAAAAGAAGAGAAAACTTCGCGCCGCTATGAAAGCGACCAGCGCCGGATGGACAGAAAAATGGCGCAGGAGATCTCATCAAAGACAGAAGCGCTGGATCCCCGTGAAGTGGAAGAGGAAATGGATCCGGATGAGCTTGCGCAGCTGCTCAGGGACCAGTCGCAGAATCAGTCACAGTCATACAGAAGATAGCGAAAGCTGTCTTCTTTTTTTGAACCCGAAAAGCCCGCCTGTTCAGCGGATTTCCAATCTGTTTTTCAGCAGCAGATGATCTCTGCCCCCTTTTTCCTTCAGGATTTCAGCAACTGCGGACACAAGAGCGGAATCCGTGCCTTTGTCAAAAATCCGGCAATTGATCAGGCAGTGTCCGATTTCGTCAGTGATTTTGAAAAACAGTACGGACAGGGAACCGTGATGAAGGATTTTCTCTGATTATTCATACATCTTCATGAGAAAATCCGAACGTTCGGATTTTTGCGTTTATCCGAACCTTTGATAAATCCGAACTTTTAACCATATTTGGCTT
>CAMVGT010000064.1 GCA_947167125.1 uncultured Erysipelotrichaceae bacterium | reverse complement strand
GATCTTGTCAGTGCATCCGCCGATGCCGATTCGATCGAGGCGGCGCTGCATGAAGCGGTAGACAACAACGTGTGCGTGGTGATGTTCAATGAAACCGGCACACGCATTTATGATGCCGACAGCCTCGGTGCCGGCTGCATTTTCAGCAGTCCGCGCAACCGGGAGATACAGGAAATCCTGAGCAGTGAAGGAATTCATGAAGTGCTTGATGCAGAAAAGACGGAATACTCATCAAACTTCACGAATCAGGTAACCGGACAGGAAATGATCGTCTACGGCCGGCAGATCCGCCAGCCGCTTTCGACGTTCTATCTGTTTGTCAATTCACCGCTTGAACCGGTGGATTCGATCGTGACGATCTTTACCAGGCAGTATGTGATCTATACATTGCTGGCAATCACGATCGCTTCGCTGATCGCTTTCTATATTTCCCGTTCTGTTACCGGACCGGTTGTCAGAATGAAAAAGGAAGCCGCAAAGCTTTCCAACGCGGATTATGATACTGATTTTGACGGCGGCGCCTATACCGAAACGCAGGAGCTTGCCAATACCCTGAACTCCGCTTCCAGGCAGCTGTCGCGGATTGACAATCTGCGGCGGGATCTGATTGCCAATGTATCGCATGATATCCGTACGCCATTAACCGACATTCAGGCATATGCCGAAATGATCCGCGACGTATCGGGAGACAATCCGGAAAAACGCCGCAAGCATCTGAATGTCATTATCCGCGAAACACAGTATATGAACCGCCTTGTCAATGACATGAGCGAACTGTCAAAGCTGCAGAGCGGAAACTATGAACTGAATCTCGACAACATGGATCTTTCCGAAACGATCCGCGATATTGCGGATATGGATGAAACGCTTCTGAAGCAGGCCGGACTGAAACTGAATCTGGATATTCCGGAAACCCTGACAATCTATGCCGATGAACTGAAAATCTCACAGGTCATCGCGAACTATCTTTCCAATGCGATCAAGCACACGCCTTCAGGCAAAGAGATTACGATCAGGGCATGGGTCAAGGAAGATGAAGAAACCGTGCGGATTGAAGTGATTGACGAAGGCGAAGGAATCGATGCGGAAGAGATCCCTTATATCTGGGACCGCTATCAGAAATCATCCCATTCCTTCTCCCGTTCCATGACATCCACAGGACTGGGTCTTGCGATTGTCAGAGGAATTGCGGAAGCCCATGGGGCAGCCTATGGCGTCGAATCGGAAAAGGGAAAAGGTTCTGTATTCTGGCTGGAACTGAGGAAGACAAATGAAGTCTGATTATCTTAACGGCACACCGTATACAATGATTCAGAAAAAAGATATGTATCACTTTTCCGGCGATACCGAACTGCTCGGCAGATTTCTGAAAGTGAATCATAAGGATACGGTTCTTGATATCGGCTGCAGCAGCGGCGCGCTTCTGCTGTATGCCGCCATGCATCAACCCCGCTCTTTAACCGGGATTGACCTGTTTGAGGAAGTCATTGAAACGGCAAGGGAAAATATGGAGCTCAATGGCGTGGAAGCGGATCTTTCCGTCTGCAGGCTGCAGGATTTCAAAGGAAAGCAGTTTTCGCTGCTTATATGCAATCCGCCGTATTTCAATACAGCATCCCCGGATCTGCTTTCCGACAATCCGGTCATTCAGGCAGCCCGTCATGAAGTATTCCTGACACCGGACGAACTGTTTGAAAACAGCGCGAGACTGATGGCTGATCAAGCAAAGCTGATGATTGTCCACCGCGCTTCAAGAATACCGGAACTGTTTGAAAAAGCAGAAAAGTACGGACTGCGCTGTGTGAGAATGAAAATCGCATATGAGGCGGAAGGCAAAAGGGCAAAAAGCGCAGCCATGGAATTCCGCAGAGCACAGACTGCAGAGCTGTTCATCGAGCCGCCTGCATATCTGAACAGACGGGAAACCATTTGATGAAAGGGGGAAATAGAGAATGAAATATATATTATTGCTTCTGGCTGTCCTTTTCATCATTATGGCAGTGCTTCTGATTTCGATCCTGCACGGTCCGAAACGTAAGGAACCTGCAAAGCGCAGGGAAGCGGATCAGGATCCGTTTGAAGATGAACTGAATCTGCCGCAGGATATCCGCAATGACAGTGCTTCAGATCCGCTGTTTCCGGCTGATCCGCAGGAGCTGAAAGAGCAGGAGGAAACTGCAGATCATCTGCTCAGCGATGCAGAGGAAACAGAAATGATGAACGGTCTGCTCAGCCAACTGTATGAAGAAGACCCGCAGTCAGAAACTCCAGAAACCCAGTCTTTCGATCAGTCTTCGCAGATGTCTGAAACAGATTCCGGTACGGATGATCTGCAGATTGATTTCAGCCATCTTGAAGAACTTCTGCATGCGGTTGAAAAGAAGCCGGAAGAAGATCTGGAAGAGATTGAACAGACCGGTGAAATACAGAACAAAGCTGAAGAGAATCTGTACGATACCATCCGGCGGAAAAAGAGACAGAATACGGAAGAGGAAGATCTGAATCTGAATTTTGATTTCGGCACAGCGCCTGCAAACGACGCTGAAATTCTGAAGAAATGCATTTCCGCGGCCTGGCCGCAGTCTGATGTCATGATGAAGCCGCAGGTATTCGGAACTTCAATTCTTTATGTCTTTGAAGGACTGGTCAAAAAGGAAGAAACCGTTCTGTTTGAAGCGATGGAACACGGCATCTGCTATCCGCTGCTGGAAACCGCAAGGAAAATCATCGACCGGAATCAGAAACCTGCTGTCCGATTCGCTTTCCTGATTCATTCCGGAAATGAGTTTGATCATAACGGCCGTAAGGCGGCAGTTTCCGCATTGCGCAATGCAGGACGTTCTCCTGTCTTTATGATCAGTGAAAAAGGCTGTATGGAACTGCAGGATGAAACACTGCGGAAATATGCACCGTTAACCGTCGGCACAAAGGCATATGCGCAGCTTTCCTGCGACGCTCCGGCTGCAGTGATGGAAAAATGCGCAGAAGCAGTGCGGAAGCAGCTGAAATCCAATGAACTGAACCGGACTGCCGAAGAAGCATTCCGCATCATGAAAAAAGATCTGCCGCATTCCGCAAGACGGACAATGACGATGAAATCGGCTCTTGCAATTGCCGAGAAATATCCGGAAACTTCTGACTGGTCATTCCCGAAGATCACCGTGACCGGGCTGCTCAGCGGCTCTGAAATTGAGATCTCAGCCCCTGACTTTGATATCTTTGAAGAAGCACTTGGCGCTTTAAGAAATCTTGTATCGGAAAACGGATATTCATTGCGGATTGAATCGCGCCATAAAGAAACATCTGCCGTTTCCACAGAGGATCCAAGCTATCAGAAAGTAGCATCCGCACTGTCGCAGGTATTGGATCATCAGCCGGTCATCCCGGTATTATCGGATGAAGATTATACAATGCGGGGAATCCGTTCCTTCGCGCTGAATCCGCAGATTCTTGAAAGGAAAAAGCTTTACCGTTTCCTGGATCTGATCATCGGAATATAAAAAACAAGCCTGAGGCAGTGAGATGTCTCAGGCTTATTTTATGATTGTGTATCAGGGATTATCCTTCTTCGGAAGTTTCACCCGATTCATCAAAGGGTTCCTCATCAGCAGGAACTTCATCAGCCGGTTCTTCATATGCCGGCTCTTCATATGCAGGTTCTTCCGTACCCGCATCTGTATCTTCGGGAATTTCTTCCTGTACCGGTTCTTCAGCTTGCTCTTCTGCCGGTTCTTCAGCAGGAACTTCTTCTGCAGGTGTTTCTTCCTGGGCAGGTGCTTCCGTTTCTTCCGGCTGCAGCGAAGGCTGCGGATCAGCGGATTCCTGCGGCTTTGCGGAAGGAGTCGGTGTCGGCAGAGGTGCTTCGGAAGAAAGACGGTAGAGAACGACTTCCGGATAGGAGAGGAAGCGTACATCGCTGCCGGTTGTTCCGACACCGTTTGTAATATCGAGTGTGAATATATCATGTACGGTATGAATGCCGCGCATGTATTCGGTTGCCATAGCCGGCGTATAGGATGCTCCGAAAATGTAATAAACCTGGCCGCCGTGCGAATGGCCGGCAAGGAAGTAATCCGTTAAATCAGCAGGAACTTTCGAAGCGGTATCCGGTGTATGGCAGACTGTGATGACATAGCCTGCGGATGATACGTTTGCGTAGGCTGATTCAATATCCTGCATGCCGTTCAGTCCGTTGTCGAGACCGACCAGCGCAATGGACTGCGCTTCTTTGTTGTGAATGCGGACGCTTCTGTTATTCAGGATTTCAAATCCTGCTTCATTGAGAATGGAAGTTACCGTATTGACCATATCTTCGCTTTTATGGTCGTTATCGCCGAGTACAGCGAATTTGCCGAGCGGTGCCTTGATCGCCTTGAGCTTTTCCCTCAGAAGCTGCACAGCAGTTTCATTGACTTCCGCGTCATAATCGAACAGATCGCCGCCGAATACAACCGTATCCGCTCCGGCGTTGCGTATGATGGTGCAGAGGTTCTCAAGTCTTTCTTCATTCATGAATGTGCCGTATTCAAGATCGGAGAAGAAGAGAATCTTCACATCATCCATCTGACGCGGGATTTCTTCGCTGCTCAGTGTCACATTGCGCGAAGTGATCCGCTTCGGCGCAAGCGTCCTGGAGTCGATCACCATAAAGAGTATCAGTCCCGCAATCAGGCCAAGCAGAATCATAATCTGCAGCAGCGGGTTATCTTTCAGTTTCTTCATGTGTTCTATCATACCACAACGGCGCAAGTGTCTGTTACAATACTGTCAGGGAGCAATCTATGATAGACAAACATTATCTGATCCAGATGGAGGCACTCGCCGCAAACGGAAAGGCAAAACCGGGAGCTGTTGATTTTCTCGATGCCCTGAAGGAAAACGGATATACCTATGTGATCATTACCGAACAGAGCGGACGCACAAGGGAAAACCTTGTGGAGTATTTTGACAAGCTCGGATTTCACTATACCGAAACCGGCGATTTCTACACCAGCGCAATGGCAGCCGTGGACTATCTGCTGGTCAAATTCCCGCAATGGAAAAAAGCCGCTTATATCGGCGGCAGGGGAATCAGGGCAGCTCTTGAGCTCGGCGGTTTCAGCATTGATCATAAGCAGCCCGATGTGGTATTTGCCGGCATGAACCGGAATCTTTCCTATAAGGACTATTCCGACATCCTGCAGTATCTTCTGAACGGTGCCGTACTGATCAGCACCGACAGCCGCAGGACACAGCGCATGGAAGGCGTTGATATGATCGGCAGCGGCGCGATTGTACGGATGCTGGAATATGCTTCGCAGAAGCGCGCGGTTGATTTTTCAAGAGGCAGCGACATTCTTCTGCGCATGGCACTGCGCTATCTCAACATCAAAGCGGAAGATACCCTCGCTGTCGGCGATGATTTTAACCGTGACATCGTTCCGGCAATCAAGCGCGGCATGGATACGGTTCTGATCACAAACGGCGAAGGCATCGAAAATCTGGAAATGAGCGATACCATTCATCCGACTTATATCGTGGAAGATCTGAGCGGTCTTACCCGTTAGCGTCTTTGATGAACATCTTGGCTATGGCAAGATGCTTTGCGTCATGAGCCAGACGTTCGGGATGCCATTGAACACCGATGACATTACCGTTTTCAAATGCTTCTATAATGCCGTCCGGGCTTCTGCCTGCTTCTTTGAATCCTTCCGGAATATCCCTGCAGGCCTGATGATGGAAAGAATTGACGGGATATTCATCGCCGAAGATTTCATAAAGGCGCGTTCCTTTACTGAAGATGCAGGAATGACAGAAATCATGTTTTGAAAGAGGCGGATTTGCATTTCTCTGATTGTGATTCAGCTGATAGCCTTCAGAAGGAATATCCTGAATCAGATGGACGCCTTCCGCTGCAGCGACCACCTGAATGCCTCTGCAGACCGCAAGCACAGGTTTTCCTGCTTTCCGGAATGCATGATACAGAAAGACATCGGACGCATCGATCAGAGGACTGCCCGGATAGGACGCTGTGTTTTCTTCCTGATAAAGAGAAGGATCCACGTCCGCTCCGCCGGTTAAAACAAGACCGTCAAAGGATTTGGCAATTGCGTCAGCTTCATCTTCATCATGGGCATAGACGGTTGCCGGAATACCGCCGGCAAGATGGATATAGTCATAATAGGAATCGATATTGGCGAGCATATTGATATCATATGCGGCAATATAGGATTCTCTGGCACTTAAGGCAATGACAGGTTTTTTCATATAAATCTCCTGATCTGTGTAGAAAGTATAAAGGATAAATCATGGCAAATACCAGTCGGAATACAGAAATCATCAAAGAAATCCGCCTTCATCTTCATGAAATGCAGGATGAGAAATACGGCGCATTCCAGAAGGGTCTGATCCCGATGGACCGTGAGATGAAAATGATCGGTGTGCGTACGCCGCTTCTGCGCTCCTATGCAAAAGAGCTGAGAGAGATGAATGATCTGCATTTCTTCCTGGAGGATCTGCCGCATGCATATTTTGAAGAAAACCAGCTTCATGCATTTGTGATCAGTCTGGAAAAAGATTATGAAACATGCCTGTCAATGCTGAAGGAGTTTCTTCCCTATGTCGATAACTGGGCAGCATGCGATCAGATGCGTCCGGTCTGCTTTGCAAAGCATAAGGAAGAACTGAAAAAGGAAATTGAAGACTGGATGGCTTCGGATCAGCCCTATATCATCCGTTTCGGGATCGGCATGTGCATGGTCCATTATCTGGATGAAGCATTCGATCCGTCTTATCCAAAGAGGATATCAGAAATCAGATCGGATCATTATTATGTCAATATGATGCGGGCATGGTATTTTGCCGAAAGCCTGGCAAAGCAGTATGATGCCTGCATTCCGTATATCGAAGAAAAAAGACTGGATACCTGGACGCATAACAAGGCGATTCAGAAAGCAATTGAAAGCAGAAGAATCAGCCCTGAAACAAAAACATATCTCAGAACTCTGAAAATCGGAAAGGAAAAACAGTATGAGTGCAATGAGTGACATGGTCCGCAAAATGTTCGCTGAAGGAGATGCGAAACGCGATGCCGGACTGACAACCCCGGAAGATATCGTCCGCTATGATGATATCGCCTATGGCAATGAAGAACCGAAATGGCAGATGCTTGATGTCTACCGTCCCAAAGGAAAAGAAGGAAAGCTTCCGGTGATCCTCTCCATCCATGGCGGCGGATGGGTATATGGCGATAAGGAAGTCTATCAGTTCTACTGCATGTCCCTGGCACAAAGAGGATTTGCGGTTGTGAACTATTCCTATCGTCTGGCTCCTGAATACAAATATCCGGCATCCTTTGAAGATACCGTCACGGTTTCTAAATGGATTCTTGATCATGCGGAAGAATACGGCTTTGACACAGATCATATTTTCGGTGTCGGCGACAGTGCCGGCGCACACATGCTTTCCATGTACGCATGCGCTCTGACCAATCCGCAATACGCTGAGACCGTCGGCTTTGAACTGCCTGAAAACTTCATGTTCAAAGCAATCGCACTGAACTGCGGCGCGTTTGAAATCAAACCGGAAGGGGAAGGAGATCTCACCACACAGTTAATGGGTGACTATCTGCCCGGCAAGGGAACACCGGAAGAATTCAGACTGATTTCGACAATTTATCATGTGACACCGGACTTCCCGCCTGTCTTCCTGATGACATGCCCGGGTGATTTCCTCAAGGCACAGCCCGGCAGGATCATTCCGGTATTTGAAGAAAACAAGATCCCGTTTGTCTACCGCCATTACGGAAACAAAGACAACGATCTTACCCATGTATTCCATTGCAATATCAGGCTCGCCGATGCCGGACTCTGCAATGATGAAGAAACCGCATTCTTCAAAGAATTTCTCTGATTCTGTATTGTGAAAAAGAATTTATGCGCAGCTCCTTAATGATTGAATTTCCTTTATGAAACTGTTATCATTTAGCTGCTGTGCTGAAAAAGACCAGTAGCGTGCAAAGACAGCAAAGAAAGACGGTGTTTTGATGAGAACCGGAGTGTCTGAACATGTGAACTCACCTTTGGAGCAGCCGCACAGGCAGCGATACAGGCCTCAATGAGTGCACGCAAGTGAACTAAGGTGGTACCGCGTTTTATAAACGTCCTTAGAACCAAGGACGTTTTTTTGTTAAAGGAGAATGACGATGGCTTACAATCACAAACAGACAGAAGAAAAATGGCGCCGCTATTGGGAAGAAAACAAAACTTTCCGCACCGACGCATGGGATTTCTCAAAGCCCAAGTTCTACGCGCTTGACATGTTCCCGTATCCGAGCGGAGCAGGTCTGCATGTAGGACATCCGGAAGGATATACTGCAACCGATATCGTTTCCCGCAAAAAGAGAATGGAAGGATACAACGTTCTGCATCCGATGGGATTTGACTCCTTCGGACTTCCTGCCGAACAGTATGCGATCAATACCGGCAATCATCCCGACAAATTCACAAAGGACAACATCGAAGTCTTCACAAAACAGCTGAAGAACATCGGTTTCTCCTATGACTGGGACAGGGTTGTCTCCACATGCGATCCTTCATTCTATAAGTGGACACAGTATATTTTCACACTGCTGTTTGAAGACGGACTTGCAAAGTGCGTTGATATGCCGGTCAACTGGTGCGAAGAACTCGGAACCGTACTTGCCAATGATGAAGTCATCGACGGCAAGAGCGAAAGAGGCGGCTATCCGGTTGTCCGCAAGAATATGAAGCAGTGGGTCATTGACATTGTCGCCTATGCAGAAAGACTGCTCGAAGGTCTTGAAGAAATCGACTGGCCGGAAAGCACTAAGGAAATGCAGAGAAACTGGATCGGCAAATCCGTCGGTGCCCATGTCCGCTTCGATGTCGACGGACATGATGATTCCTTCACTGTATTTACAACCAGATGCGACACACTCTTCGGTGCGACATACTGTGTACTGGCGCCGGAGCACAGACTGGTTGAAAAGATCACTACCGCCGAGCAGAAGGAAGCAGTTGACGCATATGTCCGCATGTGCTCGACAAAATCCGATCTCGAAAGAACGGAACTGAACAAGGACAAGACCGGCGTGTTCACCGGTGCCTATGCGATCAATCCGGTCAACGGAAAGAAGATCCCGATCTGGATTTCCGACTATGTACTTGCGACATACGGAACCGGCGCGATCATGGCTGTTCCTGCACATGACACCCGTGACTATGAATTTGCTAAAAAGTTCGGACTGGAAATCATTCCGGTTCTCGAAGGCGGAAATATTGAAGAAGAAGCCTGGACAGAAGACGGTATCCATATCAACTCCGGATTCATGGACGGCATGAATAAGGAAGACGCAATCAACGCGATGATTGCGTGGCTCGAGGAAAGAGGCCTCGGCCAGAAGAAGATCAACTACCGTATCCGTGAATGGATCTTCGCCAGACAGCGCTATTGGGGAGAACCGATCCCGATCGTTCATCTCGAAGATGAAAGACTGATCGCTCTGCCGCTGGATCAGCTGCCTCTGGTACTGCCGGAACTTTCCGACTACAAGCCTTCCTCCTCCGGTGCATCACCGCTGGAAAAAGCCACTGACTGGGTCAACGTGGAAGTGGATGGCGTCAAAGGAAAACGTGAAACCAGCACAATGCCCGGTTCTGCCGGAAGCTCCTGGTACTTCCTGCGCTATATCGATCCGAAGAATGACAAGGCGATCGCAGATCCTGAACTGATGAAGCACTGGCTGCCGGTTGACCTTTATGTCGGCGGACCGGAACATGCGGTCGGACATCTGCTGTACAGCCGTATGTGGAACAATTTCCTCTATGACAAAGGAATCGTTCCGGTCAAGGAACCGTTTGCCAAACTCGTCCACCAGGGCATGATCCTGGGTGCCAACGGCATCAAGATGGGAAAGAGATATCCTGAATTCATCGTCGACCCGAACGTGATCGTCGATGTCTACGGCGCTGATACACTGCGTCTTTATGAAATGTTCATGGGACCTCTGGAAGCGAGCAAGCCATGGAGCGAACAGGGCGTTGAAGGCGCAAGAAAATGGATTGAGCGCGTATGGCGTCTGTGCATTGAAATGCCTGAAAAGATCACCGATGAAGCAACACCGGATCTCGATTATGTCTTCAACTTCACGATCAAGAAGGTTACCGAGGACATCGATTCCCTTAACTTCAATACCGCAATCAGCCAGATGATGATCTTCATCAATGAGTGCTACAAAGCGGAAAAGGTGAACCGCAGCATGATCATCGACTTCGTCAAGGTGCTGAGCCCGATCGCTCCGCATGTCTGCGAAGAAATCTATCAGAGATATACAGGCGAAGAAACACTGGCCTATGCGGCATGGCCGAAGTACAGCGAAGAAGCTCTCGAAAAGAGAATGGTAGAAATCGCTGTTCAGGTCAACGGCAAAGTCCGCGGCAAGCTGTCCGTCGCAATGGACACACCGCAGGAAGTCCTCAGCGAAGAAGCGCTGAAACTCGAATCTGTTCAGAACTTCATCGAAGGCAAACAGGTCCGCAAGGTCATTGCGATCGTCAACCGCATCGTCAATATTGTCGCCAAATAATCATGCATACGATCCGCTGATGAAACGGTAGTTTCAAAAGCGGATTTTTGCTATAATCGTACTGTTAATGAGTATGGAAGAATTCAAGGTAACGACAGACCGGTTCGACGGTCCTCTGGATCTGATGCTGCACCTGATCAAAGAGAAGCAGCTGGACCTTATGGACCTCGACATGAATATCCTGACCGATCAGTACATTGCTTATCTGAATTCGATGGAACAGATGCATCTGGAAATCGCCGGGGAATATCTGGCGGAGATGGCATCCCTCATCGAATACAAAAGCAAGCGGCTGATTCCCGGGGCCAAGCCGGATGAAACGGAAGATCCTGAAGGCGAAGACACCAGGGAGCGGCTGGTCAGAAGACTGCTGGAATACCAGCAGTTCAAGGAAGCTTCGGAAGATCTGATGCGGATGTACGAAGGCAGACAGAAGCTGATGGGAAGACCGCAGTCGTCGGAAACCGAACAGTGGATGAAGCCGGATGAGGATTTCCGCTATTCCGGAAGTCCCTATGAACTGATGAAGGCAATGCGCCGCTGTATGATGCGCATGCAGCTGAGCAGACCGGTCGAAACGAAATTCACAGCCCGTGAGATTTCGATGGAAGACAGGGAACTGGAAGTGCGGGCAAAGCTGGACAGACTGCCGGATGTATTCCGGTTTGAACAGCTGCTGGATGACTGTGAAGACACCCAGATGTTCATCGCCACATTCCTGGCTGTGCTGGATCTCGCAAGACTCCATACTCTGGTATTTACGATTGATGAAGATGATACCATCTGGTTTTCCAGAGGAGATATGAAGCATGAGTGATGAACTGGAACTGAATGATGACGCGAAGATTCTCGATGCGGACTATGACGATGAAGAAGAAACGGACTGGTCCATCGATGACAATCTGACCGTTGTCGGAAGCGATATTGAAAAAGCGGATGATCTTGGCGAAGAGGTCGAAACGGAAATTGAGAGCGAAGCGGAAGAAGTGAGTGAGCCTGAAGGGGATGAAGAAGAAATCCGTCAGACGATGTCGGCTGCGCTTGAAGGTCTGTTATTCCTGACCGGGGATGAAGGAATCACCCTGGAACAGGCGATGAATGCGCTTGGAACGGATGAGGAAATGACGCTCTCTCTGTTCGATGATCTGCAGAAATACTATCTCGATGACGCAAGAGGCATTGAAATTGCGCATTTCGGCGATACATGGAGATTTTTATCCAAAGCTTCGGTCCATGAATATGCAAAGCGCTTATTCAGCATCGAAAAGGAATCAAGGCTCTCAAACGCTGCCCTTGAAACCCTTGCGATCATTGCCTACCGGCAGCCGATCACAAGAGTGGAAATCGAAGAAATCCGCGGCGTCGGCGCTGATATGATGCTGAGAAAGCTCGAAGCCCGCGGACTGATCAGAGAAAGCGGCAGAAGCGAAGCTGCGGGCAGACCGATTCTCTATTCGGTAACCGAAGACTTCATGGACGCGTTCCAGCTGCTGAGTCTGGATGAGCTGCCGGAACTGCCGAGTTTCAATGAAGAAGGGGAAGGAAGCGGCGATCTGTTCAAATGAAAAAACTTGGATGTCTGTTATTGAGTCTTATGGTTCTGTGCGGATGCGGAAAGACGGAAGAGCCGCAGAGCACAGCAGGCACAGAGGGCGAAGGTCCTGTCTATGCCTGCAGAACATTTGACTATTATGATTATAAAAAGCCGGTACCCGAGTCCGAACCGGCAGATGACAGCTATTTTGAAGATGCCCTGATCTCAGGCGATTCAAGAGTCGGCAGTCTCTATCTTTATTCCGATCTGCGGGATAAAGGGGCGGAAGTTCTCTATACAACTTCACTGAGTTTATGGAGAATCTATGATCTTGAACCGGATGAAGGCGGCGACAAGCCAATGTTCGATATGATCATGGATACGGACCGCCATAACATCTACATCCTGATCGGCATCAATGAAATCCGCAATGACAACTTTGATGCCTGGGGAGAAGAATACGGGGCAGTCATTGATGAGCTGATTGAAAAGCACAGCGATGACAGCATCTATATGATTCTCAACTATCAGCCAAGAGGCCTGTCGGAGATCGATGACGCCTCTCTCTATCAGCACGTCGAGGAACAGAATGCCCGCATGAAGGCAATTGCCGAAAGCAGGCACATCTATTTCATCGACATCAGCGATGAAATGTATGGTGAAGACGGACTGGTCAGTGAAAGCCTGGTCTGGGACGGTCTTCATTTCAATACGGAAGGTGCCGCCATGTTTGCGGACTATCTGGCGCGGCACATTGTGAAGGAGGAAAACTATGTTAAAGAAATTTGTGAGTAGCATGCTGGCAATCCTGCTGCTGGCAGGATGCGGCGGATTCGGCGGATCTCAGTCCGGGGAAACACAGTCCACTGAGACAGCTGTTTCCTGTGCCGAAATGGCTCAGACACTCGTCAATGAACTGGATATGGCGGATGTTGTCACCGAAGCCAAGACAAGAATTGTCTACGGATCTTTTTTCAATGCAAGAGAAGGGGATGAAGGACTGCCTGTCAGCGACGCTGCCGCATTTGTACCGGCTGAAAAGAATTCCGACCAGGTCGCAGTTTTCAGAACCGATGACGCTGATACAGTCAAAAACCTGCTGAATGACTATCTTTCCGCGCAGAAAGCATTAAGTGAAATGTATTCCCCGGAAGAAGTCTTCAAGATTTCCAACGCTGTGATTGACACCAGCAATGACGGTTCCATTGTCGTGCTGATTGTATGCAACGATATTGAAAAGGCAAAGACAGCGGCTGCGTCTGTTTTAGGCAAGTAATCAAAAGGCTCAGATGAGCCTTTTTCATACGAAAAAACAAAGGAGAACAATATGATTGAACGGTATTCGAGAAAAGAAATGCGCGACATCTGGACAGAACAGTCCAAATTCCAGGCCTGGCTTGATGTGGAAATCCTGATCGATGAAGCATGGGCACAGCTCGGCGAAATCCCGATGGAGGATGTTGAAAAGATCCGTCAGAACGCAACATTCACCGTTGACCGCATTCATGAGATTGAACAGGAAACACGTCATGACGTGGTGGCTTTTACAAGATGTGTATCGGAAAGCCTCGGCGAAGAGAAGAAGTGGGTGCACTATGGGGTCACTTCGACCGATGTTGTCGATACTGCCTATGGCCTGCGCTATAAGAAAGCCAACGCGATCCTGCGTCAGGATATCCTCGATTTCATGGAAATCCTCAAAACAAACGCTCTGAAATACAAAGACACCGTCATGATGGGAAGAACCCATGGCGTCCATGCGGAAATCACAACCTTCGGTATGGTTT
>CAMVGT010000063.1 GCA_947167125.1 uncultured Erysipelotrichaceae bacterium | reverse complement strand
AAGACAAATAGGGTTAAAAGTTCGGATTTATTAAAGGTTCGGATAAATGAGAAAATCCGAACGTTCGGATTTTTCTGTACAGAAAAATCCGGATCAGGCGATCCGGATTGATGTTCAGTCTTTGAATACGTATGTGTTCAGACGGTCGAATGCTTCCCTGACTCTGGAAAGGGGAAGGGCAAGATTCATGCGGATTGCATATTCGCCATGGAAGGGTCTTCCATCCTGCCAATAGACGCCATACTTCCATCCCTCATGAAGCAGGCTGTCCATATCCGTATTGTGCGCTTTGCAGTATTCTTCGCAATCGATGAATAACATGTAGGTTCCTTCCGGTCTTGAAAGCGTGACGCCTTTGAAGTTTTCTTCAATATAATCACATGCATATTTCACATTTTCGGAAAGGACCTGCTTCAGTTCATCCACCCATTCATATCCTTCATTTCTGTAGGCACCGATCAGAGCATACATCGAAAGAACATTCATGGAGTTGTAATGGGAAAGGGATGTTTCCTTTTCGATTCTGTCTCTCAGCCAGTCATTGTATACAATGCGGTAGCTGCCGATCAGACCGGCAAGATTGAATGTCTTGCTGGGAGCGTATAAAGCGACGGTATGATCATGGGCCCAGGCATTGACCGACTGGGTAGGGATATGCCTGTTTTCATATAATGTGAGATCGGACCAGATCTCATCGGAGATCACCCAGACATTGTGCTTTTCATAGATTGCCATTGCCTGTTCGAGTTCTTCCTTTTCCCAGACGCGTCCGGTCGGATTGTGAGGACTGCACATGATAGCGGTATGGATCCTGTTTTCAACGATCTTCTTTTCCATATCTTCATAATCCATGCGCCATACACCGTTTTCATCCTTCTTCAAAGGGGAATGGACCAGCTTATAGCCGTTATTTCCCAGAGAACCGGTAAAGCCGATATAAGTGGGGGAGTGGACAAGAACAGAGTCGCCTTTGGATGCGAGCACATTCACTGCTGTCACAACACCGCCGAGAACTCCGTTTTCATATCCGATGTGCTTGGCTTCAAGTCCTTTGACGCCGTTTCTTTCTGACTGCCAGCGGATGATGGAATCAAAGTATTCATCCCTTGGGGAGAAATAGCCGAAAGCAGGATGCTTCACACGCTCAATGACGGCTTCCTGAATGGAAGGGCAGACAGGGAAATTCATATCCGCAACCCACATCGGGATCACATCGAATCCTTCTTCGCGCTTCACTTCGCCATAGCTGCCGAGATAGTTTTCAGGCATGTCAACCGCAATCGCGTCAAATCCTCTGCGGTCAATGATGGATGTAAAATCGTACTTCATTGAAATCACCTCATTCAAAATATGCATAATCCTTCATCGGGATGTCATGGATTCTGTGTTTTTTCTTTGTTAAAGGACTGCGGTATTCAATTTCATCCGCCCATAATCCCATTCCTTTAAAGTCACGGGAGGAAAGTCCGTAGAGCGGATCATTGACAATCGGATATCCGGCATCGGAAAGATGGACACGGATCTGGTGGGTTCTTCCGGTTTCAAGAAGGCAGCCGATCATCACATACTTTCCTTTTTTCGCAAGGATCTCCGCTTTTGTGACAGCCGATTTTCCTTCTTTGGCAGTCCGCCATGCGCTGCTTCTGTGGCGGTCTTTAGCCAGCGGCTTGTTGAGTGTGAACTTTGTGCCGGGTTCGCCTTTGCCATAGCAGATCGCAAGATAATGGCGGCGGATTTTCTTTTCTTCCATCTGTGCGTCCAGCCAGGGCTGAAAGAACGGGATTTTGGAATAGAGGATCAGTCCGCATGTATCCTTATCCAGTCTGTGCAGCGGACGCACCGGGGAAAGAATGCCGTTTTCCTTCTGCCATGCGGCAGCTTTCGCATTCAGACATTGCGTATCATCCGGTTCGCCATGGATGATGATGCCGGCTTCCTTATGGACCGCATAGACAAAAGCGTCTTCATAAATCACACTGCACGCTTCATCCGCGCATGGCCAGTCGGGTTCTTCTTCATCCAGAACAATTGTGAGCGCGCGTCTGCCGATGGTTTCATTCAGATCCTTCACAGGTTCATCATCGAGCAGAATCTTCTGATCGCGCACAAGAATATATTTGTTTTTGGAGGACTGCCGGTATTCATCCAGAAACTGCTCCGCGGTTTTATGGACCAGGGCATCGCAGGATGGGATACGCAGCGCTCCGGGTAAGATTTCGTATTTCATGTTTCAATTCTTTCCTGAACACAAGGATCATACCATGAAACGAAAAGAAAACCATCCGTTTTGAGCAGCGGATGGCATGTTTCTCAGAAGCCCAGTTCTTTGTGATAGAAAGCGGCGAGCTTTTCAAATGCCGGCAGGGAACGTCTGATCATGTCGGTGGAGACACAATAGGCGATGCGCACAAAGCCCGGTGTTCCGAAGGAATCTGCCGGAACCAGAAGCAGATCGAATTCCTTCGCCTTTTCACTGAAGGCGTTGGCGTCTTCAATCGGCGATTTCATGAACAGATAGAAGGCTCCGTCAGGATGGACGCATTTGAATCCCATTGCGCATAAAGCATTGTAGATGAGATTGCGCTTTTCACGGTATTCATTGATATCGGAAGACTGACCGGTGCACTTTTCAATGACATGCTGCATCAGGGAAGGTGCACAGACATAGCCGAGCGCTCTTCCTGCGCCGCATACTGCCGCATAGATATCCTTGGAATCATCGATTTCATCCGGCACCAGCACATAGCCGATTCTTTCGCCGGGAAGAGCGAGTGATTTGGAATAGGAATAGCAGACAACTGTATTCTTATAATACTTTGTTACAAACGGAACTTCGATTCCGTCATAAACCAGTTCACGGTAAGGCTCATCGGTGATGAGGTAGATGGCATGGCCGTATTCTTCTTCCTTTTTGCTTAACAGTGCCGCAAGTCTTTCAATGCACCGTTCGGTATATACAACGCCGGAAGGGTTGTTGGGCGAATTGACAATGACCGCCTTTGTGTTTTCACTGATGCAGGGCTCCAGCTTTTCAAAGTCGATCTGGAACGTATCCGGATCAGAAGGGCATTCCACCAGCTTTGCGCCGGTTGTTTCGACAAAGACGCGGTATTCCGGGAAGTAAGGCGTAAATACAATCACTTCATCGCCTTCGCTGTACAGCGCTGTCAGGATGATTTTCAAAGAAGCTGCGGCACCGCAGGTGATATAAAGGTTGTCCCTGCTGAAGGCTGTTCCGAATCTCTGGTTCAGATCATCGGCAATTGCCTTGCGGCAGTTTGCGTCGCCCTGGGCGGAAGTATAGCCGTGCAGCCACATATCATCTTTTGAAGCGATCAGTTCCGTGATGGTTTTATTGACATCGGCAGGAGCTGCGACATTGGGATTGCCGAGCGAGAAGTCAAATACATTCTCCGCGCCGATTTCAGCTCTTCTTGTATTTCCGAATTCAAACAGATCGCGGATGACACTTCTGTTATTGCCGTAGTTCTTCATCTTCTCATTGATCATGGGAACATTTCCTCTCTTTCATCATTCAATTTGAATACAGTTTAGTACTCTGAAGTGATGAAGTCAATTGAGAACGCCATGCACAATGAAAAAGGAGCTGCGGGAGCTCCTTAACCGATTTCAAGAACTGTGATGGATTCGATCTGCGGTGTGTTGGGGAACAGATCGAAGGGGATGACGGTCACAACATGATAATGATGTTTCAGTACCGCAAGGTTTTTGGCAAGTGTTGCCGGATTGCAGGAAATATAGACGATCTTTTTCGGCATGACCTTTTCGATCGCTTCCAGCATTCTGTCATCCATGCCGCTTCTTGGCGGATCCGCAAGCAGGATATCGACATTTCCTTTTCTTGCGGCCCGATACAGTCCATCCGCTGCGTCCGCGCAGATGAACTCCGCATTTGTAATTCCGTTGCGGACTGCATTTTCCTTGGCGTTTTTAATTGCTTCAGGAACAGATTCAATGCCGATGACATGCTTAGCCTTTTTGGCGGCCATCAGGCTCATCGCCCCGATGCCGCAGTAGGCTTCCACAAGCAGATCGCAGGGATCGCATTTGGAAACAGCTGTTTCATACATCTTTTCCGCCTGCAGGCGGTTGAGCTGGAAGAATGACTGCGGGGAAAGTTCCATTGAAATGCCGCATGCGGTTAAAGGCAGTACTTTCTCACCGGCCAGCCATACTGTTTTCTTTCCGAAGAATTCGGCACCTTTGGGGTCGGTATTGACGGAATGATACAGCGAATACATGCCTTTGATCTTCATCAGGTCCTCAATGACTGCTGAAGGGATTTCATCATTTCCATGAATCAGTGTGCACTGCACATTGCTGTCCATAATGCGCATGACAAGCGAGCGGATGCCGCTTTTTGTCTTTTTGTCATAGGCCGCAAGATGATGGTCATTCAGCACATGCAGAACACGCTTTCTCACTTTTTCCAGCTGCGGATCATGGATCGCGCAGTTTTTTACAGGAACGAAATGGTTGGTTCCGGTTTTATACATGCCGGTGACAAGCTTTCCTTCATATTCCTTTACCGTCAGCTTGCACTGGTTGCGGTAGCCGGTCATCTTTTCAGAAGGGCGCAGTTCCCTGACAAAATGCCTTCTGACATTTCCGTATTTATAAAGCGCTTCTTCAAGCAGCTGCTTCTTGGTTTCCGCCTGCGTTTCTTCCTTCATAATCATCAGTGCGCACGCGCCGCATTCCTTCTGAACAGGACACTGCGGACTGATTCTGTTTTTCGATTTCCGGATGACTCTTAACAGCTTTGCCTTCGCATAGGTTTTACGGCGGTCAATGATTTCCACTTCCGCTGTTTCACCCGGCAGAACACCGTCGCAGAATACAGGGGTCCTGCCTTCATAGCCGATGCCTTCGCCGTTGATTCCGGTTTTTAAAAATGTTATCTTCATAAATTCTTACCACAGTACCGCAAGATTGGTATCCTGACAGAATGTTTCAATGCCGTAGATGACATAGACATCCGTATTATCTTTGTCTTTGAGATAGGGGCTGACCTGATCGCGGAAGTATCTCAGATCAAAGATATCCAGTTCACTGTATTCCGATGCCAGATAGGGCAGCAGTATATGGGAATAGCTGTCCTTGATCACAATTGCCTTCTTTTTGTTGTCCACGCCGGTTTTGATATTCACATAGCCGTGGTTGCCGTCGAGATAATATGTATATTTGTCTTTGATTTTCAGATTGTCATCCGCAAACAGGGAATCGCTTTCCTTGTTGTTGTCATATGTCACATGGACATCAAAGGGATGAACCGGATCCATCCGGTAAATAGAATCCGCCCTGTTCCAGAAGGCACCGGAGCGCGAATACATCGTTCCTTTGAAATCATCGGAAACTTTCGTCAGTGTGAAGGCGTTGGGTTCTTTGTTAAGAACCAGATTGCATATTGCGTCATAGCCGATCTTCGCGCCGTTTTCATTCCAGTGATGGTCAGTGCGGAAGTAATTGTTTCCATGGGTATCCATCCGTTCTGTCAGATCGATGAAATTCTGGTTTTCCAGTTTTTCTCCGATTTCAGAGATCAGCTTCTTTTCATCAACATTGGAGGAAAGGAAGGGAAGATAATTCTTTTCGCCATAGGAAGCTCCCGGCACCAGCATGACATTCAGCTTTACATCATTATCCTCAGAGAATTCCTGCAGATAGCTGATGTTGTCATCCACTGTCTTTTGATCATAGGACATGAACTGCTGGATCAGCCTTGAATCGCGGGCGAAGTAAACGCCGTTGTTTTCAATCGCGCCGAGATCCTTTCTTAAGGAAGCCTTGATTTCAATCCAGGCATCGCGGAAGACGAAATGATCGGAAAACCATGTTTCAAAGTCGGTGTCGAATGTTCCGAAGAAGATGTTCTTTGCGCTTGTATCGACAGCCGGCGCAAGGGCACGGTTTTCGTTATCCGAAAATTCCTTCTTCGGGGCAAGGATATTGACAAATGTCAGGATGAAAATAAATGCGAGAAAAACAATGCACGATGCACCCTGAACAAACAGCTTCTGTTTTCTTCTGTCTTTCTTTTTCATCATTACACTCCATCAGAAACGGAAATAAAGGAACGGGTTATAGGACGCGTCCACAATAAAGGCTGTGCAGGCAAGCAGGCCGAGCAGGATGAATAACGGTGTCAGAATCTGGAAGTTTTTCTTTTTCAGAATGTTGAAATCGCTCTTTGCGATCGGCGTGCAGGCAATGGCGCAGACTGCCATCATCAGCAGGTTGGAACGTAAGAAGAAGAGCGCTTCGCTGTTGATGAAGCAGGACGCTCCGCCGAACATCATGCCAAGATAGCTGATAGCCTGGGAGATATCGGTGAAGGCGAAGAATACCCATGCGATGATTACGATGAGCATTGTATAGACATGCGCAATCCACGAAGGCATCTTTTCCAGATGCTTCAGCAGGAACAGCTTTTCTATAATCAGAACGATGCCGTAGAAGACACCCCACATGACAAAGTTCCATGAGGCGCCATGCCAGAAGCCGGTCAGCAGCCATACAGTCATGATGTTGAGCAGCTGCTGCTTCATGCCGCGGCGGTTTCCGCCCAGCGGAATATAGACATAATCGCGGAACCAGTAGGACAGCGACATATGCCATCTTCTCCAGAATTCCGTGACGGATTTTGAAATGTAGGGGTAATTGAAATTCTCCAGGAAGTCGAATCCGAACATCTTTCCCATGCCGATGGCCATATCGGAATAGCCGGAGAAATCAAAATAGATCTGGAATGTATAGCAGATGATGCCGATCCATGCGCCGATCACACTGGATTGTGAAGCGGGAAGGGCACGGATGGCTTCAAAGACCTGACCGGCACTGTTGGCAAGCAGGACCTTTTTGCATAAGCCGGCCATAAAGCGTTCGATGCCATGGTAGAACTGATCCATATTTTCATGGCGGCTTTCGAGCTGGGCTGCGATGTCCTTATAGCGGACAATCGGTCCGGCAATCAGCTGCGGGAACATTGTGACGTAAGCACCGAAGGAAACGGCGCTCTTCTGGGGATCGGTGTCATGACGGTAGACGTCGATCGGATAGGACATCGCCTGGAATGTATAGAAGCTGATGCCGATCGGAAGACCGAGACGCAGCGGCTTGATGAAGCTGAGCCCGATCGCGTTCAGATTCTCGGCAAAGAAATCGAAATATTTGAAGAAGCCGAGCAGTGCAAGATTGAAAATGATGCAGGCTGTCAGCCACTTCTTCGCTGTTTCCTGATCCGTATCGCGGAAAGCGCCGACTTTTGCGCCGAAGAACCAGTTGGCCAGAATGGAAAAGACCATCATCAGCACATAGATGGGTTCGCCCCAGCCGTAGAAAAACAGGCTGACGAGCAGAAGGATGAGATTGCGCCATTTCACAGGCGCAATAAAATAGACCGCCAATACGGCGGGCAGATATGCAAACAGGAATGTCAGGCTGCTGAATACCATCGCTTCTCCTTATTAATAACAATAACCGAGTGAAATTATAGCAACATTGCCCCGTAAAGTACATGGCAAAACACTGTGCTGAAGTTTGGGATTTTTGACTGTGACAGATGCAGGCATACAGTGTATATTGACTGCAGGAGAAATACGCATGAAAAGAAAATATCTGTTTTTTGATATCGACGGCACCCTGACTGCCGGCGGATACGGCCATACCTATGTGCCGGAATCCACAAAAGAAGCACTGAAGCGCCTGAATGAAGCCGGTCACTTCCTGGCAATCAGCACCGGCAGAGCGCAGGCTCTTGCGGTTGGTTTTCTGGAAGAACTCGGCTTTCACCATATGGTCTCGGATGGCGGCTATGGGGTGACGATTGATGATAAGCTGCTTTCGATCACGCCTTTAGACAAGGACAAAGTCATCGCACTGGTTGATGAATGTAAGGAAAAGGGCTATATCTGGGCAATCCAGCCGGAAAATTCCGATACCCGCTTTGCGCCGGATGAAAGATTCTATGAATTCACTCATGACATCTATATGAAAACCAAAACAGTCCCGGGACTTGATCCAAGGAACTACCCGCAGATCTACAAAGCATATATTGCCTGCTTTGCGCCGGAAGAAGAAAAGCTGGAAAGCCTGAAGCAGCTGCCGTGGTGCAGATTCCATAAGGAATATCTTTTCGTGGAACCCTGCGACAAAGCGTTCGGCATCCGGAAGATCCTGGATCATATGCACGGCAGCGTCGAAGATGTCGTTGTATTCGGCGACGCGCTCAATGATATGAGCATGTTCATTGATGACTGGACGTGCGTCGCGATGGGAAACGCCGTGGACGCCATCAAGGCAAAAGCGGATTTTATCACAAAGAATTCGGATGATGACGGCATCTGGTATGCGTGTGAGCAGCTGGGCCTTTTTGAGCATGTAAATGAATGATGAAACCGCTTTTTCAGAAAAAGAGGTTTAATATTCATGTGTTTACAGACGCTTTCAGCCGAAAAACCATTGAAGTGGCCGGTTGAACACACTAAAATACGTTTGTGAGGGTTTCTCACACGGAGGAGAAAGAATGAAAAAATTTGTACCTGCAATGCTCGCGGGAGTCATGGCTCTCAGCCTCGTAGGCTGCGGCAGCAATGGCGGCGGCGAAGCAGCTCCGGCTGATCAGGGCGGAGAAGAAGCAACAACACCTGAAGAACCTGCTGCATCCGATATCAAGGTTGCGATGGTAACTGACTACGGTAAGATCACTGACCAGTCCTTCAACCAGACAACTTATGAAGCATGCAAGGCTTTCTCAGATGCCAACGGAATCGAATTCACATACAAGCAGCCGGCTACAGACGCTGACGCTGACCGTGAAGCTTCCATCGAACAGGCGATTGAAGAAGGCTACAACGTCATCGTTATGCCGGGTTATGCATTCGCAAATGCAATCTATGATCTGGCTCCGACATATCCGGACATCAAGTTTGTCGCGCTCGACGTTTCCGAAGGCGATCTGACAGCTTACGGTGAAAGAGAATTCAAGGCTGACAACGTTTACTCCGCTGTCTACCAGGAAGAACTCGCCGGATATATGGCAGGCTACGCTGCAGTCAAGCTCGGCTACAAGAAGCTCGGCTTCCTCGGCGGTATGGCAGTACCGGCAGTTATCCGCTACGGATTCGGCTATGTTCAGGGCGCAGACGCTGCTGCTCAGGAACTCGGTCTCAGCGATGTTGAAATCAAGTATGTTTACGGCGGACAGTTCTATGGCGACGCAGACATCACAGCAGTTATGGACACATGGTATGGCGCAGGCACAGAAGTTGTCTTCGCTTGCGGCGGCGGCATCTACACATCCGCAGCTGAAGCAGCAGCCAAGACAAACGGCAAGGTTATCGGCGTTGACGTTGACCAGGCTCCGATCATCGACAAGGACTATGGCGAAGGCATGACAGTTACTTCCGCTATGAAGGGTCTCGCTCCGACAGTCAACACACTGCTCCAGGCAATCGTTGACGGCAAGTGGGATTCCTACAAGGGACAGATCCAGAACCTCGGCCTCGTTTCCGGCGACGATCCTGCACAGAACTATGTACAGCTGCCTGAAACAACACAGTTCGGAGACGGCTTCACAGCTGATGACTACAAGGCTCTTGTAGGCAAGATGTTCAGCGGCGAAATCAAAGTTGACAACCAGACAGAGGCTATGCCGGAAGTCAAGGCTGTCAAGGTTGATGACCAGGGACAGATCAAAGGCTAAGCCACATTGGTGAAATTGACTGACAGATGCTTTCATCTGTCAGTCTTTTTTTTTATAATATTCTTTAGGAAGAAGCAGGAGGAAACGATCATGGATGCTCCATACGCAATTGAGATGCTGAACATCACGAAGCGTTTTCCCGGTATCATCGCCAATGATAATGTGACGATCCAGCTGAAGAAGGGTGAGATTCTCGCTCTGCTGGGTGAAAACGGCGCCGGAAAATCGACTTTGATGTCAGTTCTTTTTGGTCTTTACCAGGCCGAGGAAGGCGTAATTAAAAAAGACGGCGTTGAGGTTAAGATCAATGACCCCAACGATGCCAATGAGCTTGGAATCGGAATGGTTCACCAGCATTTCAAGCTTGTTCAGTGCTTCACTGTCCTGCAGAATATTATTCTCGGCGTTGAAACAACAAAGAACGGTGTTCTGCAGATGGATGAGGCCAGAAAAAAGGTCATGGACCTTTCGGAGAAATACGGTCTGTACGTGGATCCCGACGCATTGATTGAAGATATTACCGTCGGTATGCAGCAGAGAACCGAAATTCTCAAAATGCTCTACAGAGATAATGAAATTCTCATTTTCGACGAGCCGACAGCAGTTCTGACACCGCAGGAAATCGAAGAACTCATGCAGATCATGAAGAATCTGGCAAGAGAAGGTAAGTCGATTCTCTTCATTTCCCACAAGCTCAACGAAATCATGGAAGTTGCCGACAGAGTCAGCGTACTGCGCAAAGGCAAATACATCGGCACAGTCAATGTCAAAGACACAAGCGAAGCGGAACTCTCCCGCATGATGGTCGGCAGAGATGTCCAGCTGGTTGTTGAAAAGACACCGGCAAAACCCGGCGATGTCGTTCTTGATATTGAAAACATGACAGTCGCTTCCAAGGTTCACAAAAACAACGCGGTCAAAAATGTTTCCCTTCAGGTCCGCTCCGGCGAGATTGTATGCATTGCCGGTATCGACGGCAATGGTCAGTCCGAATTCGTCTATGGACTTTCGGGTCTCGAACCGCTTGTTTCAGGAACCATTAAACTCAACGGCAAAGACATCACAAAGGCAAGCATCCGCTCGCGTTCCGAGCTGATGAGCCACATTCCGGAAGACCGTCATAAGCACGGTCTGGTTCTGGACTATTCCCTTGAATACAACATGATCCTGCAGCTCTACTTTGAACCGCAGTTCACAAGCAAACTCGGATTCCTGAAGCGCAAGGAAATCAGAGAATACGCGGATAAGCTGATCGGCGAATACGATGTCCGTTCCGGTCAGGGCGCCATCACAGCTGCCCGCGCAATGTCCGGCGGCAACCAGCAGAAGGCCATCATCGGCCGTGAGCTGGACAGACCGCATGAAGTGCTGCTGGCAGTTCAGCCGACCAGAGGTCTTGACGTCGGCGCGATTGAAGGCGTTCACCGCAACCTGATCAAGGAAAGAGATGAAGGCAAGGCGGTTCTTCTTGTTTCCCTGGAACTGGAAGAAGTGCTCAATGTGTCCGACAGAATCCTCGTCATGTATGAAGGCGAAATCGTCGGTGAACTCGATCCGAAGAAAACAACTCCGGAAGAGCTCGGTCTCTACATGGCCGGTGCCAAGAGAGATACCGGAAAGGGGGCATAACAGATGAAGACAGGTTTCTTTAAAAAGCCGTCCGCACAGACACTGGTTTCCTCACTGATCTGTATCGCTGCCGGTCTGCTTGTCGGTTTTATCATCCTGACAATTATCAATCCTTCCGGTTCCGCCCAGGCAATCGGAACAATTCTCGGCAACTTCATCACCAGAAGCTCCGGTCCGGCCAAGCTCAAGGCATTCGGAAACACGCTTGCCAAGACCGCTCCGCTTCTGATGTGCGCACTCAGTGTCTGCTTCTGCTATAAGGTCGGCCTCTTCAACATCGGCGCGGCCGGTCAGTATGAAGCAGGTGCCTGCGCGGCTCTGTTCTGCGCGATCTCACTCAAGCTTCCGTGGTTTGTATGTCTGATCGCAGCAGCTCTTGCCGGCGCACTGCTCGGTTCAGTATCCGGTTTCCTGAAGGCATACCGCAATGTCAATGAAGTCATTTCAGGCATCATGCTCAACTGGATCACACTGTATCTGACCAACATGGTTCTTTCCAATCCGGCAATCAAGGATCCGGCAAGCCCTTATACACAGGGACTTTCCTCCGCCAACCCGCGCAGTCTGCTGCCCTCTCTTGGCATGGAAAAGCTGTTTGCCAACAACCGCTATGTCACAATCGCGATTCCGCTTGCGGTATTAATCGCCGTGCTGATCTGGGTTGTTCTGGAAAAGACAAAATTCGGCTATGAATTAAGAGCGACCGGCTTCAACAAGGACGCTTCGAGATACGCCGGTATGAAAGAAAAGAAGAACATCATCATCACCCTGGCACTTGGCGGTGCTCTGGCGGCGGTCGGTGCTGCATTCCTGTTCCTTTCCGGCTATCAGCAGTGGTCGACAACACAGACCTCTGTTCCGGGAATGGGCTTCAACGGTATCGCCGCAACATTCCTGGGCGGTCTGTCGCCGATCGGAACGATTTTCTCATCGTTCTTCATCCAGTCGATTACCGACGGCGGTGCGCTGATCAACCGTTCCCTCTATCCGGCGGAAATTTCCGATCTGATTTCAGCAGTGATCATTTATCTCTGCGGCTTCGTTCTCTTCTTTAAGACAGTCATGAACGCTTCCATCGCAAAGCGTGAAGAAAAGAAAGCTTCCAAAGCTGAAGGAGGCAAGGCATAATGGTACTTCTGCTTCAGTATACGATAATATTCGCGTCCGTACTGATGCTTGTGGCACTCGGCGGATGCTTCTCGGAACACTCCGGTATCATCAACCTCGGCCTTGAAGGAATCATGGTTGTAGGCGCTCTCGGCGGTGCATTGATCATGAACCTGCTGCCGGCAAATACCGGCGCCTTCATGATGGTTGTGATCACAACCATTGCGGCAGTCGTCTTCGGTATGCTGTATTCGTGTCTGCTCGGTGTTGCGGCAATCCGCTTCAAGGCTGACCAGACTCTGATCGGAACCGCGATGAACATGCTGGCGACAGCGGCTGCGACCGTATTTGTCTCCGCATTCAATGCGGCAAGAAATCCGGACAACACATCGTCCACTCTGCAGTACATCTCTCAGAAAAACGCATTCATCATCCGTATCGCAGGATTTGAATTCAACTGGTTCATGTTACTGGCGGTCATTCTGCTCGGTGTTTCCTGGTTTGTCCTCTACAAGACACGCTTCGGACTGCGTCTGATGGCATGCGGCGAAAACCCGCAGGCTGCCGACTCCGTCGGTATCAATGTCAAGAAGATGCGCTGGGCAGGCGTACTGATCTCCGGTGCGCTTGGGGGACTCGGCGGAATCGTCTATATCCTTGCCGGTGTTTCCGAATGGAAATTCGAAGTCGGCGTTGCCGGTTTCGGCTTCCTGGCACTTGCAGTTATGATCTTCGGTCAGTGGAAACCGACAAAGATCGCGGCGGCAGCTGTCCTCTTCGGCTTCTTCCGCGCGCTCTCCAATGTCTATACCGCATTCCCGTTCTTAGCAGGACTTGGCATTCCGAGTACTGTCTACAACATGATGCCGTATATCATTTCCCTGATCATTCTTGCCTTCACCTCCAAGAATTCCAAAGCACCGAAGGCAGAAGGCATTCCGTACGACAAAGGAATGCGCTGATCGTTTATATTCAGATCTTCAAAGAGCTCATGGCAATTGCCATGGGCTTTTTTTCGCCTGAAAGCGCGGATTTTACAGATTGAAAGAAATATTAAAAGCAGGCGGGAAGAAGATTCACGCCTGCGGATCATATTTCACAGCTGCCGGAAATCATTTTCAAACAAAGAAAGGGGGAATGCGCAATGAGACATCATACATGGATTCTCGCTCTTTCAACGGCAGTCAGTATCATCAATCTCTGGCTTGAAATTGCGGAAATGCGCAGAAACAACAGAGATTAACATCATCTCTGCCTGAAACCGGCAGCCCCATGATCCGCTTTTATATACAAAACAAGAATATTTTTTCAAAACCTGTGACCTGATCCATAGAAACCCTGTGTATTAGGGTGAAAGGGGCAAAGAAAAGAAAGAAAAGCCCGGAGGTAAGAAAAAAGTTGAAAGCAATGATCGCAGGAGCAGCAGTCATCGCAATGTTAACAGGAACAGCAGCTA
>CAMVGT010000062.1 GCA_947167125.1 uncultured Erysipelotrichaceae bacterium | reverse complement strand
AAAAAATCGAGCCTTTCGACTCGATTTAATGGAGCTTACCCGTTACAGCCCCTTTCAAATACTGCATTCTGTTTCCGGTTATGCTGCAAGGACATATGTGGTTCTTAACCGGAAGATTCCCCCGTTGTTTCAGTTGAATCCTTAACGTGTGGAATCTCTTTCGACAAGAGATACTTCGATGATGTTTTCTGTCTGCACTTCTTTTCCTGCAATCAGATCCAGCATCAGTTCGCATGCCTTTTCGGCAAGCTCTGCCGGTCTGCGGTCAATCGCTGTGATTGAAGGAGAAGCCATCATTGAATACGGGCTGTTGTCAAACGAAATCAGCTTCACATCTTCCGGCGCATAGTAGCCGACTTTTCCAAGTGCCTTCATAGCGCCGAACGCCGCTCTGTCGCTTGAAGTGATAATGCCGTCAACCTTTGTGCCGTTTCTTAACAGGTCCATCACAAGCTCTTCTGTTTCTGATTCGCTTGTTCCGGTTCCTTTTCTGTTCAGAATGAATTCTTCACGGAATTCAATTCCGTTTGCGGCTAAGCCGTTTTTATATCCTTTGACTCTCGGGCTTTCCTGATGTTCGGCAAGATATCCGGGAAGAAGCAGAATATTTCTGCATCCTTTGTCTGCCAGAAGCTGTGTCGCTTCCTTCATTGCGGCTTCATCATCATTGGCTGCCCACGGAATCTTTCTTTCACTTTGCGGTACTCTGTCCACCCATACAGCCGGCATATCCGCAGGGATGACTTCTTCAGTAATCTGGGAAAGACCTGAGACAGAAATCACGCCTGAGACGCCTGCCTCCTTCAGTGTGCTGTAGAATCCTTTTTCTGTTTCCGCATCATTGCGGCTGTCGCAGGCAAGCACTGTATAGCCCTTCTGATTCATCACACCGCTGATGGCATGGACAAGGCTCGCAAAGAAGCTGTTATCCATGGAAGGTACAATCATTCCTACTGTTTTCATGCTTCTTCACCTCTGAGTTCCTGAATCAGTTCCTTATATGTTCTTCCTTTGCGGAATAATGCGCTTGATCCGAGAATGAATCCGTCAACGCCCATATCCGACATCTCTTTGACAACCTCCGGTGTGCAGTGGCCGTCAATCATCAGCTTATAGCCGTATTCCGCCTTCAGCTTTACCAGCTGGTCGATCTTCTTCTTTGTGAAATCGATGAATCCCTGTCCGGCAAATCCGGGATTGACTGTCATGACCATGACATAATCGCAGAGGTTCAGGATTTCGGAAATGGATGCCACGGATGTGTCAGGATTGACAGCGATTCCTGCATACGCTCCCATCTCTTTAATATGTGCGAGCGTCTTGACGACATATCTTTCGCTTTCAGGATGGATATAGATGATATCCGCACCTGCCTTGATGAACCAGTCAACCTTGTTGGCAGGATTCTCAATCATCAGATGGCAGTCAACCAGCTTGTCTGTATACTTGCGGACTGTTTCAACGTCCATGACTCCCATTGTGAAGTTCGGTACGAATGTACCGTCCATGATATCGCAGTGGAAGATATCAACGCCTGCCGCGTCCAGTGCTCTTACTTCATCCGCCAGATGTCCGTAGTTGGCGCACATCATGGACGGGCATAACAGTTTTTCTGCCATGGCTTATTCCTCCGCAGCTTTCAGATGCTGTGTTTCCTCGATCTCCCTGATCATATCGACTCTTGTCTGATGTCTGCCGCCTTCATATTCGGCAGCCAGCCATTCATCGACAATCATCTTCGCTGTTTCGATGCCGATGACTCTGGAACCGAAGGCGATGATGTTTGTGTTGTTGTGCTGTTTGGAAAGTCTTGCGGTATACGGTTCGGAACATACGCATGCACGGATGCCGTGAACCTTGTTTGCGGAAAGTGAGATTCCCACACCTGTTCCGCAGATCAGCACGCCTCTGTCGACTTCGCCATTGACTACCATCTTTGCGACTTTATAGCCGGATACGGGATAGTTGAATCTTTCTGATGAGTCAGTCCCGACATTGATCACTTCGTGTCCCTTTGATTCCAGATAAGCTTTGATTTCATTCTTCATGTCAACTGCGACATGGTCATTTCCGATTGCGATTTTCATATCAGTGCAGGTCCTCTCCATTGCTTTCAATGCACTTTTTATACCAGAAGAAGGAATCTTTCCTCTTTCTTTCAAACGTTCCTTCTCCTTTATCGTTCATATCGACATAGATCAGACCATATCTCTTTTCGATCTGTCCTGTGGAAGCGGAAACGAGATCGATGCCGCCCCATGTCGTATAGCCCATGACGTCAACACCTTCCTCAACAGCCTGTCTCAGCTGTGCAATGTGAGCACGCAGGTAGTTGATTCTGTAGTCATCATGAATGCTGCCGTCTGCTTCGACTTTGTCCTTGGCGCCGAGTCCATTCTCGATCACGAGGAGCGGGATGTTGTAACGGTCATAAAGCAGATGCATGAAGTATCTGAATCCGACCGGATCGATCTGCCAGCCCCATTCACTCTTCTCCAGATATGGATTTTCCAGACCGAGGAACACGTTGCCTTTTCCTTCAACGCCGTCATCATGTGTAGTGCGGCACTGGGACATGTAATATGAGAAGCCGAGGAAGTCTGCTGTGCCTTCTTTCATGTCCTTAAGATCCTGCTCGGTAATATCGAGCTGAACATTGTCTTCTTTCCACAATCTCTTTGCGAAAGAAGGGTAGGAGCCGCGGATCATTGCGTCGGCAGCGTAGCAGAACACATCCTGGAAACTTCTGTATGTATCCATAACATCCAGCGGATCCGGTGTAAGCGGATAGTTGCAAAGTCCGCAGATCATTGTGCCGACTTTCATTTCCGGATTGATCTGCTTCGCCAGTTTGACAGCTCTGGCTGCAGCTACGATCTGGTTGTGCATGGACTGCATATTTTCCTTTGCCTGCGCTTCTGTATGCGGGAAGTCCTTGAACAGCATAAGGACGTTGATCTCGTTGAATGTCATCCATTTGTTTACAAAATCTTTGTATTCCGTAAAACAGACTCTGGCAAATTCCACAAACTGGTCGATCATGGCACGGTTTGTCCATCCGCCGTATGTCTCCTCGAAGTAAACCGGCTCATCATATTTATAGAGGGTAATGATCGGATCAATACCGTGTTCCCTCAGTCTTGTGAACATGTCCCGGTAGAATTCGACACCTTCCTGGTTGACGCCGCCTTCAACACCGCGGGGGAAGATCCTTGCCCAGGAAACGGTGGTATTGAAAGTGGAGAATCCCATCTCAGCCATCAGCTCGATGTCTTCTTTGTAATGATGATAGAAATCGGAAGCGTTTCTGTTTGCATAGTAAATATCATCGAAAGATTCATATTTACCGCCTTCGGGGAGATGTGGGAACATCGCGTACGCACCCGGGACGAAGTCCCTTGTTCCGTCAGCTTTGCGGTAGAAAAGTCTTCTGCCGCTTGTCTGCGCATTTCCTGAATCAGCGAAGTCTACCTGTACCGGTCCTCTTCCGCCTTCATTCCAGCCGCCTTCAGCCTGGGCGGCGCTGATGGATGTACCCCAAAGAAAATCCTTTTTCATGTTTCTCCTCCTATACTCTTCTGTTGATCTGATCAAGATGGTGCGCAAGCGCGCCGATCAGGTTTGCGTCATTATGATATTCGCAGATCCTGAGCTCAGGTTTGTGAAGGTGCAGCCTTTCCATGCCCGGTGCTTCATAGATCGCGTCGAATGCTTTCTGCAGATATTCCTTGAGAACCGGCTGCTGGCTGATCCCGCCGCCGATTGCGAAGGCTTCCACATCCAGGACTGTCTGATATGTGAAGAGAATGTTTGCCAGTGTGCTGCAGTACTGCTTCAGAATTTCAATTGCCGTTTCATCCTTTTCGGCAACTTTCTGAAAGAATGCGATACCGTCCAGCGCTTCGCCTCCGGTACGCTTTCCGTATTCATTTCCCGGCCACGCCGCTCCGGCGGAACGGAATGCCCAGCTGTATTTTGTGAACGGCTCATCGAGGTTTCTGACCATGATCGATGCCGATCCGGCAAAGCTGTGAGCCCCGCGGTAGAGCGCATCATTGAGGATCAGCGCTCCGCCAAGACCTGTGCCGATGACGATCGCCACTGCGTTGCGGTAGCCTCTTAAGCAGCCGTATCTCAGTTCGGCAAGTCCGGCGCTGTTTCCGTCGTGTTCAACGCTCACATCGCAGCTGCACGCCTCTTTCAGCATCTTCTTCAGATTGTGACCGGCCATGTACACATAGGAGCCGCCGCTGAAGATCTCGCCGGTTTCATCATCCAGCTCCCCGCAGTAGCTGACCGCGATGCCGCCCGGGCAGCTGCCGTTTTCTTCATACAGCTTCTTCAGACAGGCTATAAACTGTTCAGGTGTTTCAAGATGTCTGCTTTCCGCCTTTCCTCTGGTGAGAATCTGCAGACTGTCATTCATGACGGCATATTTGATGGATGAGCCGCCGACATCCACTGCAAAGATTTCCATGTCGTTTTTTATCTCCACCTGTAGATTAGCTGAATGAAAGACCGCACTCCATCGACACATACGTCACAATATGTGCCGTAAATGATAAAAGCCGGAAAATCCGGCTTATAATCAATGATCCAGCGCCTTCAGGAAGGCAGGATAGGAGGAGAACATTTCTCTGATTGTATCTGTATCGCCCTGCTGCAGCCTGTCCGCAATCAGTTTGCGGATTTCATGATATTCCCATGAATCCTTTCTTCCAAAATACAGGACTGCCGCATTCACTGTTTTTCTTCCGTATTTCAGCGGTTCATCAAAAACAAGAACGCACCAGGGACACCGGCACGGCATTTCCCGTACCGTTTCCGCCAGCACCGTATTCCGGATGAATTCATAATTCAGATCCTTATCGGTAATCCTGGCAATATTCATTGTGGTTTCCCCGTATACTTCGCCGATCTTATTGGCAAGAACCCTGCGCACTTCCTTCAGATCGGTGCCGTTGAGATGATCCGCGAAAAGACCCGGATGGAAGCGGAATACCGGAATGCACAGGCTGAATCTGCTGTGTATAAAGGAAACAATTGCGTTGAGATCCTCTTCATTCACCCATTGCGAGATACAGATGTAAGGCAGAGACAGAGGCCTGTGGATACCGATGGTTGAAATGATCAGATCGTATCCGGAAAGATCTTCTTCATACAGCTGATAATACTGAATGGTATTTGTGATATGGGCGTACGGAGAGATCCTGTTTTCAATGGTCATGGTCAGAATATGCTGGCCGGCATCGGTATGGCCGCAGATAAACAGCGCGCTCAATGCCGGTTTCGCGGTTTCCCGCATCACTGTCTGAAATGCCTGGGTCAGATAGACAATATGGCTCTTGCCGCATGTCCTTCCGGTTTCCTCTTCAAGAATCCTGACAGCAGTCTGCGCATGATAATAGGCCAGCGGATATCTGGTAAATGCCGTATTCCACATTTCCGTACGGATCTTTTCATCGCACCTCAGCTGCCGCATGACATGGCGCACAGCCTGCACAATGAATCCTTTTTTATCTGCGGTGCTGTAATCCACCAGTGTGGTTTTTCTGATTTCTTCAAACATTCTTCTGACAGCTTCATCCGCGTCATGATCCTCAAATGAAATATGAATAGCTGAACGTTTGCATGCGATGGCAGCCGCGAGCGCTCTGATTTCATCTTCATTCAGTTCGCAGAATTTCTGTTTCTGAATGCTCAGTGCAATCTCCCTTGCGGCAGTCATTTCCTCACTGTCTTCCTTTATATCCTGCAGAATATATTCTTTCAGTTCATGTCCCGACACAATCCGGGAAATCTGCACAGCGATTCCGATCAGAAGATCACATAGTGCGATGTCTGTAAAGATGATGTCGTACCGCCGGAAGACATCAAGAACATCTCTTTCCCACGCGCTTTCATCAGCCGCCAGCGTATCCAGAAAATCATAGAACATGACAGTATCTGAAAAAGCCGTAAAGTTGAAATCGGTCAGCGCATGGCGCTTGTCAATCTCCTCTCCCTTTACACGGATTCCGTAATACGGTCTCTGTTCAATGATAAGTCTGTATTCTTTCAGGATGACGCGGTCATCTTTTAATAAGGAACTGACTGCCGTACGGCTCAGCATCAGCTCATCCGCAAGATCATCCATCAGCAGGTAATCATCTGCCTCGATCAATCTGCGGTTGATATAAATCTGCCGGCTAAACAGATCATCCGGGATCTGCGATACAGACTTTTCCCCTTCTTCCATCATTTCAAGAAGCCGGTTTCGGGTTTTCAAAGTCAGCCCGGCAAGCCGATATCCTTTATTTGTTTTGGATTCCAATTCAATTCCTTCTATGGCAAGCCTGTCTCTGAGTGACGAAACAATATCGCGCACCATCCGTCTGGCAATGCCGGAAGATGCGGCAATGTCATAAGAAGATACATAATCCCCGTTCGACATCAGCAGCCGGATGACCGCAATATCCTGTTTATTCAGTTTCATATGATCTTTTCCAATCCTTAATACTAAACTAATCGGAAGCCGCTCAAAATGCAATAAATCACGTCACAACTTATGACGTAAGGAATCGCATCATCCGCAGTACAGCTGCACACAACTTTGCAGACATGCGTGATATGATTACTGCAGTTATGAAAGGAGTCTTTATGCTCGAAAAATACAGATACAACGGAACCGATCCGTTCCGCATCAAAAAAGCCTCCACAAATGAAACATCCCTCTGCGATGACAAAAAGACCGCAAAGGAAAAAATGAAGGAAAATGCTGAAAAGCTCGACGAGCTTCAGCAGAAACTCTATGCCGAAAAGAAGGAAGGCCTGATCATTGTCTTCCAGGCAATGGATGCCGCCGGCAAAGACGGAACCATCACCAATGTCCTGCAGTGCCTTTCGCCCCATGGCGTTTATGAAGCAGCTTTCAAATCTCCCAGTTCCACCGAACTGGCCCATGATTATTTATGGCGCATTGCCGCCCAGGTTCCTGCCAAAGGCGAAATCGCGATCTTCAACCGTTCGCATTATGAAGATGTCCTGATCGGCAAGGTGAAAAGACTGTATGAATCACAGGCACAGGCCAGACGGATTGATCTGGATGAAGTGATTGAAAACCGCTATGAAGATATCCGCAATTTTGAAAAATATCTCTGGAACAACAATATCCGCGTGATCAAAATCTTCCTGAATGTTTCCAAGGACGAACAGGCAAGACGCTTCCTTTCCAGAATTGAGGAACCGGAAAAGAACTGGAAGTTCTCAAGCGGAGACGTCGAAGAAAGAGAATACTGGGATGCTTATCAGAAAGCATTTGAAGACGCCATCAATGAAACATCCACCACATATTCGCCCTGGTATGTCGTACCTGCCGATCACAAATGGTACATGCGATATGTTGTTTCCGAAATCATTCTGGAAACACTGAAGGATATGGATCCCCGCTATCCCGAAGTCACCGGCGAAAGACTGAAGGAATTCGGCAAGTGGGCGGACCAGCTGAAAAAAGAACTCGGAGAAAAATAATCCATGGCCGTTGAAATGAAACACTGCATGCAGTGCGGTGCCCTTCTGGAAGAAAAATATCTGGAATCGGAAGGAAAGAATATTCCCTGGTGCCCGGACTGCAGAGACTACCGCTTCCCGGTATTCAATGCCGGCGTATCGATGATCATCACCAATGTGAGCAGAGACAAACTGCTGCTGATCCGCCAGTACGGCGGAGATGAATACATTCTCTGCGCAGGCTATATCAACCGGGGCGAAGACGCGGAAGACGCGGCTGTGCGTGAAATCAAGGAGGAGCTCGGACTCGATGTTCTTTCCCTGAGCTTCAACCATTCCCATTTCTACAGACCCAGCAACACCCTCATGTTCAACTTCACGGCAACCGTTGATGAAGCAGATGCAGTCCCGAATGAGGAAATCGATTCCTGGAGCTGGATGCCCATTCCCGAAGCACAGAACCGGGTCCGTAAGAATTCCCTTGCCAAAGCATTCCTTACCGGCTATCTTTCCGGAGATTATCAATTCCCCGAAACGCCCGCAAAGCCTTACAAATAACACAAAAAAATCCGCATCTGCGGATTTTTTCATGCATGAAATGTTTATGCGGCTGTCATCTGATTGACAATCATCTCTTCATACTGACGGGTGTAGAGATCATAATAATATCCCTTCTTCCGCATCAGATCGCGGTGTCTGCCGCGTTCGATAATCTTGCCATCCTGAACGACGAGGATCACATCCGCATCCACAATCGTCGAAAGACGGTGGGCGATGACAAAGGATGTTCTTCCCTTGATTACTGTTTCAATTGCGTCCTGGATCGCTTTTTCCGTGAGTGTGTCAATGGAGGCAGTTGCCTCATCCAGCACAAGGATTCTCGGATCAGCCAGGATCGCTCTTGCGAAGGACAGCAGCTGCTTTTCGCCGGTGGAAAGAAGATCTCCGCCTTCCCCGACTTCTGAATCAAGTCCCTTGTCCATCTTTTCCAGAACAGACTCAGCTGATACAAGTTTCAGCGCGGCCATGATTTCTTCATCGCTCGCGTCTGGTTTTCCATAGCGCAGGTTGTCGCGCACGGTTCCGGAGAACAGATGCGGCGTCTGCAGAACATAGCCGATATTGGAATGAAGCCAGAGCTGGGAACGTTCCCTCGCGTCTCTGCCGTCGATCAGAACCTGTCCTTCCGTCGGTTCAAAGAAACGGCAGACCAGATTGACCAGAGTGGATTTTCCGGCGCCGGTTTCACCGACAATCGCGACATTTGTGCCGGCAGGAACTTTCAGATTGAAATGTTCGAGAACCATTTCATTTCCATCCGGATACATGAAGCTGACATCTTTGAATTCAACATCGCCTGTTAACGGTTCCCAGTTTTCCTTTTTCGGTTCAAATGTATCGCCGTATTTTTCAATGACTTCCTTTGAATCCGCCACATCGCTTTCGGTTTCCATGAGTCTGGTGAAGCGCTCAATGTTGACCTGGATCGCGATCAGTGCGGCGATGGTTTCAATAATGAACTGGATCGGTTCCATCATATTCATGGCATAGCTCATGAATACGGAAAGCGTTCCGATTAACATCAGTCCTTCCTTCGTCAGGTTTCCGCCCTTCCATAAAACCAGTGCCAGGGCAACCGAGCCCATCATGGCAACGGCAGCCGAGAAGGTTGCGGAATAGCGGACCGCGTGGACCGATGTCCTTTTCATTTCATCGGTATCCTTTTTGAAATCGGAGCCGATGATATTTTCGACAACCAGCGTCTTGATCGAACGCACGCCGGTAATGCCTTCATTGAAGTTGCCGGTGATCCTGGAGTTGATTTCACGGATCTTCCGGTTGACGCTGACCAGCTTTCTCTGAAAGAAGATAATCAGCAGTGAAGCAGCCGGAACCAGCAGCAGAATATAGACTGCCAGTCTTGCGTTGATCACCAGCATATTGATCAGAACAAACAGCAGATAGGATCCGTTCCAGACAATATCCATCATTCTCCATGCGACAAGTTCACCGATCTTTCCGGTATCGCTCATGACACGGGCGTGGATATAGCCGACATTGTTCTGATTGAAATATGCAAACGACAGTGTCTGAAGATGATTGAACGAGGCGTCTCTGAGATCCCTGTCCACATTCATTTCCGTCATGCCTGCCCAATACAGCGAGATGTAGTTGATCGTCACCTGGAACACCAGTACGCCAAGATACAGGACTATGAAGTAACCGATGGTATCCAGCGTCTGTTCACCGATGTAATGGTCGATCGCATAGCGGTTGAACAGCGGGAACAGCGAGTCAATGAGACTTGCCGTGATTCCCATCAGAATCATGAGAATGATTCTCTTGCGATATTTCTTTACATACGGCAGGATTTTCGGGATTCCGAAGAACGGAAGCTTTACATTGGTATCTTCGTTCATTCTTTCACCTCCTCACCGACATCGCTCTGCTGCATCTGCAGCTCATAGATCTTCGCGTAAGTGCCGCCCTTTGCGATCAGTTCTTCATGCGTTCCGCGCTCTGTGATTCTTCCCTTGTCCATGACAAGAATCTGATCGGCATGCATGAGAGTCGTGATGCGGTGGGCAATCAGGATGACCGTTGCCTCAGCGGTGTTTTCTTTCAGAGCCGCACGGATCTTCGCGTCTGTTTCCGCGTCGACCGCGGAAAGAGAATCATCGAAAATCATGACCGGCGTCTTTCTGATCAGCATCTGCGCAATCGCGGTTCTCTGTTTCTGTCCGCCGGAAAGGGTGACGCCTCTTTCACCCACCGATGTCTCATAGCCTTCCTTGAAGCGCTCAATCGCTTCGCTCAGCTGGGCGATATCCGCAGCTCTGCGGATTTCATCCTGTCCTGCATCCTCTGAAGCGATCGCGATGTTTTCAGCCAGTGTCCGCGAGAACAGATACGGTTCCTGCAGGACAATGCCGATATTCTTTCTTAACCAGTCAGAAGAGATTTCCCGGATATCGGTATCGCCGATCAGGATTCTGCCCTTTCCTTCTTCAACCGGATAGAGCCGGTCAAGAAGGTACATGAGTGTGGATTTGCCGGAACCGGTGGAGCCGAGAATGCCGACGGTCGAGCCGGCTTTTACGGTAAAGCTGACATCGTCCAGGATCTTCTTGCCTTCCTCCGTATAGGAGAAGGTAATATGGTCGAATGTGATGTCCTGATGGAAATCAGGCGTTTTAGCGTTTGCGGGATCTTTTTCTTCTTCCGAATTCATGATGTAGCGTAAACGCTCAATCGAGATGCCTGCCTTGGAAAGGTTGGCAATGACTCTGCCGAGCATTCTGACCGGCCAGTTGAGCATCGCGTTGTAGGTCACAAATTCAATGAAGCTGCCCGCGCTCAGTTCGCCGCTCACCGCAAGCACGGATCCGTAAATCAGGATGCACAGCAGCTGCAGATAGGAAATCAGATCGCCGCTGGACCAGAAGGCGCTCATCAGCTGCATCAGCCGGATCCACATGTTTGTATAGAATTTATTCTGTTTTTCAAAGCGTTCCCGTTCGTATTTTTCACGTCCGAACGCGCGCACCACGCGCACGCCTGTCAGGTTTTCCTGGGCGATGGAGGAAAGCTTTCCCTCCTCGCTGTCGACAATCGCGAACTGGGAGCCGATCTTTTTATGAAACCAGAAGGAATAGCCGATGATCACCGGAATAAATCCGCCGGAAACAGCCATCATCTTCGGCGAGATGCCGTACATATAAGTCAGCGCCAGCGCAATCAGCACAAAGACTCTCAATAAAGAAGTCAGCTGTTCGCTTAAGAACATCTTGATCTGTTCCACGTCCGATGTGCACCGCTGGATGATATCGCCGGTATGGTTGACGGAATGCCAGGCAAACGGCAGACGGACAATATGATCAAACAGTGTGTCTCTCATCCGCTTGACCAGCGTCTCTGCCCCGATGGCATTGAAAATGCGGAACAGCGCGCGGCAGACTGCCGAAAGCAATGCAACGCAGACGACCGCAAGAGCGACCATCCAGAGATTTGCGCTCAGTGTATCAGCGCCTCCTGCCATTTCCACAAACCATGCGGCAAGACCGGAAATTTCAGCAGGCTTGCCGGAGATCAGCGTATCAACGGTGAAGCCGACGATTTTCGGATTGACCAGATCCAGCAGGGAAACAGCGCAGGCGAAAAAAACCGCGAGCGCGAACCAGCGCTTGCAGCCGCGTGTGAAATACAGCAGCAGACTCAGTTTTGTGTCAAATTTCTTCTTTTCCATAAGCGTCATTAAGTATAGCCCAAACCGCATGAAAAAAGAAACAGAATACATTGCATTTGTTCATGCATGATAAAAAGAAGATTCCCTGATGGAACCTTCTCTTCAAAAATCTTATACCAATACGCTTCCGCCGATGAATTCACGAATGATTGAATTGCATGGAATTGCGCTTTCATCCTCCAGCGAAACGAAATAGCTCAGCAGCTGCAGATATCTCTGCGCCTCCGCATATTCTTCCTGATCCGGCGTGATTGCGGCCAGCAGCGGTTCGGCATATTTCTTCATCACTGCCAGTTCATAAAGACACTGGCTGTTGAAGAAGGCGTCCGCCTCCTCACAGAACGGGAAAATATAGCTGTTTTCCCCTCTGCCCACAGCCGGCCAGGAATGGATGGTATGGGCCGGGCTGTTGCCGCGGGTGCGGTTGTCACGGATCATTCTGCGGAAGAAACGCGCATCGGTTGTCGGAATGCGGTGGCGCAGATCGATGTTGAGCTGGGTCAGAGGTGAAATGTAAATGCGGAATTTATCATCATCGCTGATACCTTCGCTCATCTTCGGATTCAGTGCATGGATGCCTTCAATCACAATCAGCTGATCCTTTGTGATCGAAGTGATCCGCTTTCCGAATTTCTTGACGCCTTCGATGAAATCATATTCCGGCAGATCCACTTTCTTTCCTGCCAGCAGATCATTCATCTGTGACGCAAACAGTGCGGTATCGACTGCCTCGAGGCATTCATAATCCTTTTCGCCCTTCTCATTGAGCGGCGTCTCATCCCGTTCGACAAAATAGTCATCTGTTCCAAGATACAGCGGATGGATGCCGAGCACACGCAGCTGAATGCACAGACGGTTGGCAAACGATGTCTTGCCGGAAGAGGACGGTCCTGCGATCAGGATGATCCGCTTTCCGCTGGCATGAATCTGATCGGCGATTTCGGCAATCTTCTTTTCATGCAGGGCTTCGGATAAGAGAATCAGATCCCTCGCCTTTCCTTCCTTCACGCATCTGTTCAAATCGGAAACGACATTGATCTGCATCAGCCTTTCCCATTGTGTCTCTTCTGAGAAAGCGTCATAGAGGATTTTCTGTTCATGATATTCCGGGACTTCCAGCGGCGCCGTGTAATGCGGGAAGCGCAGCAGGACGCCGGTGCGGTATCTGCGGATTTCAAACAGATTCATATAGCCGCAGGAAGGAACCGGTCCGGTATACATGAACATCGTTTCATCATCCAGCGTGCAGATGCTTGCGGATTTCAGATCCGGCGCGCTTTCAAAAAGCCTTCTGCTTGTATCTGATTTCTCCGCTTTGAAATATTCGATCGCTTCTTCCCTTGTCAGAACCTTTTCATCAATTCTGACATTCTGTTCCACAAGTTCCTGCATGCGTTTTGAAATCCTTGTGCAGTCTTCATCGCTGACGGAAGGCACATGAATGACAGTGAACAGGCCTTTGGAAAGGGAATTGGCAATGGTCACCTTGACGTTTTTTGCAAGGCAGTCATGAACGGCTTTGATGTAAAGCAGTGTCAGGGAATTCTGATAAACGAGATTTGCGTAGCGGTCGCTGAGATCCAGCAGATCCAGACTGCAGTCATTTTCAATCAGAGTCCCAAGTCCTCTGTATTCGTTGTTGATGCGGCAGGAAATCACCGGATACCGAAGGCTGTCTTTCAGACTCAAAGCGATGGATTCGGCAGTAACCGGATGATCATATTCTTTTGTCAGTACATTGCCTTCAGGCAGCTTAACCGTTATTTTCATGATTTCTTTTTCTTCTTTTTCTTTTCGGAATAGGTTGTATCAAAGACCGTTGCCGCGGGTCTGGTGACAGTGACAGCTGCCGGGATCTTCTGATCGCTTCCTGCTGTCGCCTCCATCAGATGCTCCTGAGCGATGAACGGCTCTTCGACATCGGTGATCTTATGATAGCGGCCGGTCGGGAAGAGAACTCTTACCTTTGTATTGTCGGCCATATAGATATCAATGATGCGGTGGATCCGCGCTGCGCATGCGGCATCCAGGATCGGTGTCGCGATTTCAACACGGCGCTCGGTATTTCTTGTCATGAAATCGGCGGAGGCGATATACATCTTTTCCTCTTCGCCTTTTCCGAAGATGTAGATTCTTGAGTGTTCCAGATATCTTCCGACAATCTGGCGGATCTCGATATTTTCGGTCTTGCCTTTGACGCCCGGTACGATGCAGCAGATGCCTCTGACAATCAGGATGATCTTCACGCCTGCACAGGATGCCTCCTTCAGCTTGACGATGATTTCCTCATCGGTGATGGAATTGACCTTGGCAAAGATATATCCGTTTTCACCCTTCTTGATTTCTTCATCCATCAGGTTCAGAAGTGTGCTCTTCAGGGAGACCGGCGCCACAAGAAGCGTGCTGTAATCGCCGTCCAGCTTGCCGATGGCCATGTTCTGGAAGAAGGCAATGCCGTCATTGATAATGGCGGGATTGCTGGTGAGGTAGGCAAGATCGGTATAGAGCTTGGCTGTATTTTCATTGAAGTTGCCGGTGGAAATCAAAGCGCAATGGCTGACTTTTTCCTTTTCCACCTTGGTGATCAGACAGATCTTGGAATGGACCTTGTATCTTTCAAAACCGTAGATGACATTGCAGCCGGCGTCTTCCAGACGCTCGGAATAGTCGATATTGTTCTGTTCGTCAAAACGGGCCTTGAGTTCGATCAGTACATCCACTTCCTTGCCGTTTTCCGCAGCTCTGCAGAGATAATCCACAAGACGGGCGTGAGACGCAAGACGGTAGATGGTAATCTTGATGGAAACGACACTGGGGTCGGA
>CAMVGT010000061.1 GCA_947167125.1 uncultured Erysipelotrichaceae bacterium | reverse complement strand
CAATCGGTTCATACCCGGTAGGTCGTGAGTTCGAGTCTCACCCTCGCTACCATTTCTTTTAAATCAAGTGTCACCCGGTGTTCATACCCGGACACGGACCCTTAGCTCAGTTGGTCAGAGCTGTCGGCTCATAACCGACTGGTCGAAGGTTCGAGTCCTTCAGGGTCCACTATGGAGGAGTACCCAAGTGGTTGAAGGGTCCGGTCTTGAAAACCGGTAGGTCGGGAAACTGGCGCCAGGGTTCGAATCCCTGCTCCTCCGCCATTTATCTTCTCGTTCCGTATCGGCGGAACATCCTGTTACTTATCGCGAGGTAGAGCAGCCTGGTAGCTCGTCGGGCCCATAACCCGGAGGTCGTTGGTTCAAATCCTTCCCTCGCAACCACGGTCCTGTAGCTCAGTAGGTAGAGCACGGCACTGAAAATGCCGGTGTCGGCAGTTCAATTCTGCCTGGGACCACCATAAGAACTCAGCTTCGGCTGAGTTTTTTGCTGTTTTACTGTACTGATCAAAATCATTCATTTCTATCTGCCGTTTTCCTGCTTATGCCTGCTATGAAAAAGCCGAGGTATTTCAAATCGATTTGTTTCAATAGACCGGCTATTGTAGAAGTACAGAAGGAAAAGGTGAAATTGAAATGACTGAAAAAAATTATGATCTGAACGATCTGGCATTGATGAGCGGTTTTACAACAAGAACACTGCGGAATTATCTGAACCGGGGATATCTGAAAGGCCGCAAAATCAACGGCATGTGGCAGTTCACACCGGAAGAGGCAGATTCATTCTTCAGCGATCCGTTTGTGAAAGAGGGGCTTCGTATCAAGCGGAACAGTGCGGTTTTCGATTTTCTTGCGGATGTGTCAAAAAAGGAAGAAAGATCCTGTGCCGTTCTTGATATTCCTGCATCCCTGAAAAAGGGGAATGCGGTTTCAGCATTCTTCTGTGAGAAGATGAATGAAGTGAATGATGTTCAGTTCAGCTTTGGATGGAACCGTGAAGTATGCAGAGTCATTCTGTCCGGTTCGGCAGATGCTGTGCAGTACCTGCTGCAGGCATATTATGCAGCGGAGTTCAAAGATTAGGCTTTCTGTCTGTTATCAAATCGTGTATCCGGTCTGTATGAACTGCGGACTTTGAAACGGTCAGTGTATATGTACACTGATTTTTTGATGTTTTCTTTAAGATCATCCGGTTGTTCAGTGAATGACGGTTTATGAAGTATAATGAAAACTATGAAGAAAACAATAGTATTCGGTCCTGTACATACCGATGTGATTATGAATGTTGCCTCCCTTCCCAAAGGCAATGAAGAAACAGAAACGCTCTCAACCTATAACGAAGTCAGCGGCGGAGGATATCTTGCGGGAAGACTTTTCAATGAACTTGATTTTCCTTTTGAAGTGATCTGCGATCCGGGAAAAGGAATTTACGGAGACTATGCAAGAGGGGAAGCGGAAAAAGCCGGTATTCATCTGTTTGATGAAAATGAAGAAATCGGCGGCTGTGTCATGAAGATGCGCGACCCGAAAGGAAATGAAGCTTCCTTCTGTGTTGACGGAAGCGAACGTCATTTCTCTTTTGAACAGATCTATGACGCCGATCCGGATGAATACGGTCTTGCGGCTGTATTCAGCGGAATGATCGTCTCAGACGGAGCTGATGAGCTGGTGCAGTCGCTCGGCGATTTTGAAATCCCGATGGTTTTTGTATGCAGTGAGCGCGTACAGGAAATTGAACTGGATGTACTCGACAGCCTGTTTGCATTAAAGCCGCTGACCGTGATTTCAGCGGACGATATTCTTTCCCTGACCGGTCAGAAAACGGCACAGAAGGCTGCACAGAAGCTTCATGAAGAAACGGACGCTCCGGTAATTGTGCTTTCAAAGGACGGATCGTATTGTTATACATTGAAAGAAACAATCACCCTGGAATGCAATATGAACCATACAGCGGATGAGTGGGCTGCCGCGTTCATCGCCGCAAAAGCTGCGGGACTTGATGAAAGAAATGCGATGCAGTTTGCCAATCATTTCAATTTTGAGAATGCAAAGCAGGCACTTGCCGCTTTAATACTGAACAGAAAAAACTGACAATATGCCATACAGCGGACTGACAAGCGAAGAAGTAAAACAGAGGATTGAAAAGGGTGAAACCAACCAAGCGCCTTCCAGCATGGTGCGCTCGGTGAAGGATATCATCCTTTCCCATGCCCTGACCTATTTCAACTTCATCAATACAGTACTGTTTGTGATTGTCCTTCTTTCCGGAAAAATAACAAACGCGCTTTTCTATTTCACCGTCATCATCAGCACCTTCATCGGCATCTGGCAGGAACTCAAAGCCAGAAAACTGCTGCTGAAGATGGAAATGATCAATAAGGCGCGCTATCAGACGCTGCGGGATGGGCAGTATGTACCGCTGCTGTCGGATGAACTGGTCAGGGATGACATCATCATACTGGAATCCGGTCTGCCGGTTCCGGCTGACGGCATTGTTTTAAGCGGGACAATTGAACTGAATGAAAGCGTCATCACCGGCGAATCAAGGACCGTGATCAAAAATGAAAACGGTGAAATCTATGGCGGAACGGTTGTGACTGCAGGCAAAGCCACAGTCCGCATTGTCCATGTTGGCAGTGAGAATACAGCTGCGAAAATCATGGAGGAAGGCCGTCAGTTCAAAGACGCAAAGTCCCGTCTGGCACAGGAAATGGAAAAGCTTCTGAAGGTGATTTCAGTTGTGATCATTCCGGCCGGCATCGCCATTTTCCTGACCCAGTGGCTGCGCACCGGCATGCCCGTCAATGAGGCCGCAATCAAAACCGTCGCCGCGGTTGTCGGAATGATTCCGGAAGGCCTTGCAGTATTGACCTCCGGCGCGCTGGCGCTCAGCGCGATCCGTCTTGCCCGCACACAGGTGCTTGTCCATGAGATGCATTCGATTGAATCGCTGGCCAGGGTGGATGTGCTCTGTCTTGATAAAACCGGCACATTGACAAAAGGCTCAATGAAAACAGAAAAGCATATTGTCATGGATGGGGTGGAAGAAGAAACCGCGCTTCATGCCCTGCGCACACTGCTCAAAGCGCTTGACGCCCATAACGCGACCAGCAGCGCGCTGATGGAAACCTATGGGACTGACAGCGATGAAGAAACAGCAGAACTGATTCCTTTTTCCAGCGAACGCAAATACTCCGGCGTCATTACCGCCAAAGGGGATGCGTATCTGCTTGGTGCGCCGAAGATTCTTCTTGGAAACAGATATCCGCAGGTTCTTGAACAGTGCAATGAATACGCAAAGCTTGGAACCAGGGTTGTTACCATCGGCAGAAGCCAAAGCCATACGAAAGAAGACTTTGAGCCGTATGCATTGTTTCTGATCAGTGATGAACTGCGTGACAATACCCGGGAGATCATGGAATATTTCGGCAGACAGAATGTCAGCCTCAAAGTGATTTCAGGCGATGATCCTTCCGCGGTCAGCGCAATTGCCTACCGGGCAGGAATACCCTACGCCCACCGCGCAATTGATCTTTCTTCCTGCGATCAGCCTTTTGATGAAATCGTGGAACACTATACCGTTTTCGGCAGGGTGAAGCCGCTGCAGAAAAAGGAACTTGTTGAAGCATTGAAGCGCAAAGGCCATACCGTCGCAATGACAGGGGATGGCGTCAATGATGTGCCTTCGCTCAAATGCTCCGATGTGTCGGTTGCCATGGCAGCCGGCGCACCTGCCGCAAGAGACAGCGCGAACTTTGTCTTAATGGACAATGATTTTTCAAGAATGCCGTCCATCGTCGATGAAGGCCGCCGTGTCATCAACAACATTTCCCGCGCCTCCGCGATGTATCTGGTCAAGACCGGCTTCTCGGCGCTTTTATCCATTTACGTTATCATCCTGGCACACACCTATCCGTTTGTGCCTGTTCAGCTGACCCTGATATCCGCTGCCGGCGTCGGCATCCCGACTGCGATCCTGCAGTTGGAGCCGAGTTTTGAAAGGCCGAAAAAAGGATTCCTGGGACCTGCCATCACCAAAGCAGGGCCTTCGGCGATCATGGTGATGTTAACGGTATTTGTCTGTGTCTTCCTGCGTGAACAGCTTCATTTAACGCCGGAAAGATACTCCGGCATCCTGATGGCAATGACCGGAGGCATCTATCTTTTCACCCTGACAAAGGTATACAGACCTCTTACAAAGGGGAGATCGGCCGTGATTTCCGCAATGGGAATCCTGCTGATCTGTGCAATTTTCTTCGCCGGACGTATCTTTAGTGCTACACTGATAGGGCTGGACTTCCTGATTGTCGGCATCGGATACTGTCTGATTCCGCTTGGAGCGCGTATCCTGACCGGTCATTTTGAGAAGGCCATCGGGCATTTTTTGACGGAATCGGAGAACTGACAGATGGAAGAAAAGAGTACGATACAGTGGTTCATTGATCAAAAGAGGATCCGCAGTATCATCAGATCCAATAAAAACCGTGAAGACAGTGTCATCTATATGTTCCTGGACTTTGACGGTGTCATCAACATCTTCCTTCTGGAAGGAACCCCGGAATATGAACTGGCAGTTTCAAAAGATGAATTTGATTTTGCCAACCGGGACTGCGTAAAACGGCTGAATCAGCTGTGTCATGATTACCCGCAGATCAAAGTGATCGTTTCCAGTTCCTGGAGGTATGCCGGACTGGCGTATTGCCAGGAGTATCTGGAAAAGGCGGGCATGGATCCTTCGATCCGTCTTCATGACATGACCGATGCGGTCACAAACCTTCCCAGAGAAGAACATATCGTGGATTATCTTTTCAGTCATGAAGATTTCAGGGGACTGATCATCTTCGATGATATGAAAATGAAGAATCTCAATGAATATCTGGTACAGACGGACTGTCTGATCGGATGGAATGAAGAGCGCGATGCATACGCGAGAAAAATTTTAGATAAATTTATCTAGACATTTCAAACCTTCGTGCTATAATCATTCTTGCGATGCGGATATGGCGGAATTGGTAGACGCGCTGATTTCAGGTGTCAGTGGGGAGACTCGTGCAGGTTCGACTCCTGTTATCCGCACTGAAAAAGGTTCCTGACGGAGCCTTTTTTCTTTCTTCTTCAGACAAAAATACAGCCCGGGGATTTTGACTCTCCGGGCTGTTTCCTTATAAAGATCAATTTTATTCTTGTTTCAGCAGAGGACTGATGAAATCCGCCAGACGCTGTGCCGCTTCCGCATTCATATGGACCTGATCCATCAGCAGATCTTCTTCATTCAGGATGAAGGAGACTGCCGAATCGGCGCCGGGAAGCGACTTCACCGGTTCGCTGCCGGGTTTCTGAACGAGGATCACATGCAGGAAGCCGTCCATCGAAGCACACTCATCAATCAGCTCTTTTGCGTTTTCGCTGTCTTCGCGGATGACAAGGATCTGCGTTGTGCCAAGATTTCCAGCTTCTTTCAGCTTTTCCGCTTCCTCATACAGATCATCGGCCTGCAGACCGCTTTGGGCATATACATAGGTTTCCTGCAGGGAAGGGAGTCTGCTGAAGCAGCTGAGCAGGCTGTCATCGCCGGCCAGGAAGATTCTGTGATCCGGTTCTTCCGGACGGTGATCCCAATAGTAGGCGGTCAGCGAATCCTTGATCGCTTCCGTATAGGCGGCTCTTCCTTCCGGGGTCAGATGGATGCCGTCATTGTAGAAATATTCGCCATGACCGTCGGAGATCGTCTCCCAGTCAATGATTGTGACATTGTCATGGGTTTCGCCGAGCGAAAGTATTGTGTCTGTATTGGCAAACTGCCAGTTGTTGGTGGTTGTCAGCCAGAAGATATCCCGGCTGCCGCATAAATCGATAACTTCTTCGCAGACTCCGACATTGAGCGGTCCGTTTGTGCCGATGCCGATGACAACCGGATTGCCCAGTGTCCCGGCACTGACATCATCGATCACAATATCCAGAAGGGCATACATGGAACGGCTGACTTCCGCGTCCACCGAGCTGTTGACAAATGTGCTTCTCATCACATCGGCCGCTCCCAGCATGACCGAATCGCCGATTGCGGTGATCGGCAGGGTTTCCGTCTGCACCGCGTCTTCCCGGTATTCGGGATCGTTTTTCTGCTGTCTCAGCCTTTCCTGTTCCGCTTCATATGCGTCATCTGTTTTTATAATTTCCCGCCGGGAAGCCTCATTGCGCCTTGCGATCAGCGTCATATCTTCCGCAAGTGCCTGCTTCATTGCGTTTTCCTTCGCAATTCTTTCATTTCTGACATCGATATATTCACCGGCGATCAGAAATGCCGAAACTGACAGAATCAGCAGGATTCCTGTACCAATATGTTTTTTTCCGATCATAAATTTCACCTCATTCAATATAGCACCGATGAAACAGTTTTCCGAAAAAAATTCAAATCCGTTCTCAATCGCTTGTGAAATCTGATAAGATATTAACAGACAGAGCGCAGCTCTGAAATTCAGCAGGAGTAAATAATTATGGCAATTCAAATGATGGATTATCCCAATCCCAACAACTCTCTGAAGCTTCGTGTGGCAAAGGGACATTTCGCGACCAGCCACAGCCACATCAACTACTATGTTGACCTGACTTTCACGAAGCACCGTCTTTCCGAAGCCAAGGAAGCTGCCAGACAGCTCGCTTCCAAATACCGCCCGACGACAGTCATCGACTCCATCCTGTGTCTTGACGGAACCGAAGTTGTCGGTGCCTGCATGGCCAGCGATCTGACCAAGAGCGGATTCAGAAGCATCAATATCCATAACACGATCTATGTCGTCACACCTGAGCACACCACCGGAAGCCAGCTCATCTTCCGCGATAACATCAAGCCGATGATCACCGGCAAGCATGTGCTGATTCTCGCATCCTCCATCACAACCGGCTATACCGTCCAGGGCGGTATCGAAGCGGTTCAGTACTACGGCGGATCGGTGGCAGGCGTATGCTCGATTTTCACCATGGTCGATGAATGCTGCGGATATCCGGTTCATTCCATCTTCAACGCAAGGAAGATTCTGGATGACTATCAGTCCACATCTTCCCATGAATGCCCTTTATGCAAAGCAGGTGTTCCGCTGGACGCGCTGGTCAACACATACGGCATTTCCCATTTCTGATCGGTAAAATGATTCAGGAGCCTTCCTCTGAAAAAGGGAAAGGTTCCTTTTTTAATGGATTCTTAAAAAAGGGCATGCTTCTTTCTTAATGGTTCAAACATATACAATAGAGGTGCGACAGGAGGTATACCGCAATGGCTGTGATTCTGATTGTGGACGACGATCCCGATATCGCCAAAGCGCTTCGGATTTATCTCTCTTCTGAGAATTATGAAATCCACGAAGCATATAACGGAAAAGAAGCACTCTCATTTTTAGAAGAAAACCATACCGATCTGGTATTGATGGACATTATGATGCCGAAGATGGACGGCATTGAGGCAACGGCAAGAATCCGTCAGATTTCCAATGTGCCGATCATCATGATCAGCGCCAAAAGCGAGGACGGGGATAAAATCCTCGGCCTGGATATCGGCGCCGATGACTATATCACCAAACCGTTCTATCCGCCCGAAGTCATCGCAAGGGTCCGCTCCCAGCTGCGCCGCTATATGAATCTAGGCGGAGCAGTGAAAAAAGAAGGGATTCTGAAATGCGGCGGCATTGTCATGGAGGATGAAGCCAAAGAAGTGACGCTGGACGGGGAATCCGTTTCTTTGACACCGATGGAATACGGCATTCTCAAACTCTTTCTTGAAAACAAAGGAAAAGTCTTTTCCTCTTCGGAAATCTATGAACATGTATGGAATGAATCGGCAATCGGTTCGGAAGGAACCGTCGCGGTCCATATCCGTCATTTAAGGGAAAAGATTGAAATCGATCCGTCCTCTCCCCGCTATATCAAAGTGATCTGGGGCCATGGCTACCGGATGGAGGATCTGAAATGAAGAAACTGTATACAAATGCATATGCATTCGCCGCAGCGTGTGCCTTATTCATTGCGGCATGTGTATTCACCGTGTTTACAGCAGCCTCATGGGCCGCAAAGCAGATCACGGTGTATAACGGACAGCCGATGGCGGAAAGCTGGACAGAACGGTATATCGGAAGCGGAACAGGCTATGACATCATAGGCAGCGAATACGGCCTGAACCCGTATGTATATGTGCCGAGCGATAACATCGGCTGGACGCTGAGTATTCTCAATACCGAAAAAAACACCTTTGTCAAAGCAAAGGAACATAAAGCGCAAAGCTCCGCGGACCAGATTGCCGAACGCAATTTTGCCTGGTACGTGAGCAATGGGGAACTGAATCTATGGCCGGTGGAAAGGGAAGAAAACGCTTTGAACAGCCTGGCTTCCGTTAAGATCGCAGAAGATGCACGCATCGGGTATCTGACTATTGTTCTGAAGCAGCCTCTGAGCAGCAGAGACGCGATGTATGACGAATATGCACTGTATACCATCGCTGAACGGTTTTCCGATCATGCCGGTATCCGCATCCTGCTGTCCATGGCTTTGATCATCATGCTCAGCATATATCTCTGCACAGCTTCAGGAAGAAGAAAATATGATGACCGGATTCATCTGAATTTCATGGATTCCATCTGGTATGAAATTGTAATCATTGCCGCAGGTGCAGGCATGTTTATCTGTATCTTATGCGCGGCTGAAGCATTGAGAGAATTCAGTTCCTTTACTTCAGAACTGATGATTGTCTGCGAAGCGGTATGTGTATCGGGCTTCTTCCTGATTCTGCTGATTGCCGCATTAAGCGCGGTCAGACGCATCAAAGCGGGAACATTCTGGCAGTCAACTGCACTTGGAAAGCTGTATGGCATCGGTATGGATCTTGTGCAGGCAGTCCCGCAGACACCGCTTACGGCAATGTCGGCTTTCTTCCTGCTGTGTCTGAATATCTGGTCCAGCCTGTTTGCCCATCCCTCAATAGGCATGTACGCGGTGATTGTATTGGATCTGATCGCGTTCCTGTATTTCATGTGGCGGATATACGGCACACATGTAATTGCCCGTGCGTCTGCGGAAATCGCGTCAGGAAATACGGATTACAGAGCAGATGATCCTTTGAGCGCAAGACTGCCGCTGGATGAAAAAGAGATCCTCGTCAATCTTGAATCGGTTTCAGAAGGAATCCGTACGGCTGTTGAAAAGCAGATGAAATCGGAACATATGAAAACGGAACTGATCACCAATGTCTCCCATGACATCAAAACGCCGCTGACATCGATCATCAGCTACACCGATCTGCTTTCCAAAGAGGAAGATCCTGAAAAGCAGAAGGAATATATCGATGTTCTGAGACGCAGCAGCACAAGATTAAAAAAACTGACCGAAGATCTTGTGGAAGCGTCCAAGGCGTCGACCGGCAATCTTCCGGTTGAAATCAATGAAACCGATATCCATGAAATCATTGAGCAGGCAGCAGGGGAGTATGAAGACCGTCTGATGGCTGCCGAACTGACGCCGGTAATCACCTGCGAAGAAAACCTGAAAGTGCTCGCGGACGGCAAACTGCTGTGGCGCATTCTTTCCAACCTTCTTTCCAACTGCGTCAAATACGCCCAGTCAGGCACCAGGGTTTATATCGACGCCGCTTATGCGGATGAAAACAATATCCGCGTTTCCATCAAAAACATCTCCCGTGACATCCTCAATATTTCAAGCGATGAACTGATGGAACGCTTTGTCAGAGGCGACAGGGCAAGAAACTCCGAAGGCAGCGGCCTTGGACTTGACATTGCCCGCAGCCTTACGGAACTGATGAACGGAAGGTTTGAGATTACCATAGACGGCGATCTGTTCAGGGCAGATGTCATTCTGCCTGCATCGGACGCAGATCCTTCCTCCATTGCATAAGCATCAGTATTCATTCGATTAACCGCTGCGGCAGACCGCGGCGGTTTTTGTTTTCTGTTGCAATTCCGAAAATGAGTTAGTATAATCTAACTATAATAGTTATTAATAACTAACTTTGTTTGGAGAAGGCAGATGTCCGAAAGTGAAATTGTCCGCTACTGTGCGCCGACGCTTGCCGGCCTGAAAACAGCAAGCCTGTTCAATACCGCCTGCGACAGCTATGAAAAGCTCATCAGGGAAATCCGTCAGGCAAACCGGATTCTCAGAAAACGCGGCATGAAACTGATTCCGCTTTCCTTCGCAAAGAAAAGGGCACTGATCTATGTCTATCGGGAATCTTCGCTTGCGGCGGATCTGAAAAACGAAATGAGCAGAAAGATTCTGCAGCAGCTCGGCTATGTGAACAAAGATATCGCAAGCTGTATCAGCACACTTTCTTCCAGAATCCGCAATGCCCAGGAATTCCCTCATGAGATCGGTCTGTTTCTTGGCTATCCGCCCTATGATGTGGACTGCTTTATGAAGGGAAGAAACGATTATGTGGCCTGCGGCATGTGGAAGGCATACAGCGACGCGCAGAAGGCAAACGAGACATTCGCCATGTTTGATCAATGCACAAAAAACTATACGAAGCGGCTGGAACAGGGGGAATCCCTGGAAAAGCTCGCTGTGAAATCTGCAGTCATGAAACGGAGGTAAAGAAGAAATCATGAGTAAAACAGCAGTTGTATTCTGGAGCGGTACCGGCAATACCGAAGCGATGGCACAGGCTGTCGCGGATGGAATGAAGGCAAAGGGAGCTGACGTCAGCGTCATGGGTCCTTCTGAATTCAACGCGTCGATGGTCAATGACTTTGACGCGATCGCGTTCGGATGTCCGGCAATGGGCGCTGAAGTCCTGGAAGAAGCCGAATTTGAACCGATGTTCACGGATGTTGATGCTTTGCTTGCAGGAAAGAAGATCGGACTGTTCGGAAGCTGGGGCTGGGGCAACGGCGTCTGGATGGATGACTGGAAGGCAAGATGTGAAGGCGACGGGGCTGAAATTGTTGGTACATGTATCTGCATGGAAGCTCCTGATGACAGCGCTCTTGCAGAGTGCCGCGCACTTGGTGAAAATCTCGCATAACTGCCTCTTCCATATTGAAAATACGATGCTATACTTCTTGTGTTGAAAACGGAGGTCAATGACATGAAGGAGTATACACCCGTCAAGGAAGGCAAGGTTCGCGAAATCTATGATGATGGAAACGCACTGATCATGGTCGCTACAGACAGAATCAGCGCATTCGACGTCATTCTCAAAAACAAGGTGACAGACAAGGGCAAAGTTCTGACCCAGCTGTCCTCATTCTGGTTTGACTTTACAAAGGACATCATCCCGAACCATATGATTTCCACCGATGTAAACGATATGCCGGAATTCTTCCGCAATGAGAATTTCGCCGGCAGATCCATGCTCTGCAGAAAGCTGAACATGGTACCGGTTGAATGCATCGTCCGCGGCTACATCACAGGCAGCGGCTGGGCCAGCTACAAAAAGGACGGAACCGTCTGCGGAATCCGCCTGCCGGAAGGCCTGCAGGAATCCGAAAAACTGCCGGAACCGATCTACACACCGAGCACAAAAGCGGAAATCGGCGATCACGATGAGAACATCTCATTCGAACAGTCCATCGATGTTCTGGAAAAAGCATTCCCGGGACACGGTCAGGAATATGCCGAACAGATCCGCGACTGCACAATCGCGCTTTATAAGAAGTGCGCTGACTACGCTCTGACAAGAGGCATCATCATTGCCGACACAAAGTTTGAATTCGGTATCGATGAAGAAGGCAATCTGGTTCTCGGCGATGAAATGCTGACACCGGACTCCTCCCGTTTCTGGCCGGTTGAAGGCTATGAAGCAGGACACGGCCAGCCCTCATTCGACAAGCAGTATGTCCGTGACTGGCTCAAGGCAAATCCGGAAAGCGACTACAACCTGCCGGAAGATGTCATTGCCCGCACCATTGAAAAATACAAGGAAGCGTACCTGCTGATTACCGGCAGCGAGCTGAACGCGTAAGCATCCAAAACAGCGGAAATAAAAATTCTGCTGTTTTTTTTCGCAGTTTTCTCCGATTCGGCCGCAATAACCGTGTAGGAGGAAATCGCATGAGAAAAAAGCGAAAACACTACATGAAGCGTCTGATATGCGCTTCCACAGCACTTCTCAGTGTCCTGATGCTGATTCAGGCACACGCCGAAACCGTTGAATTCACCGGCAACGGCAGCACCTATTTTCTGCAGAACAGCTCTTTGAATGAGGGCTGGTCCATCCATGAAGGCATTTTCACGGTGGATGAAACGGCCGCCTACTGCATTGAGCCGACGGAAACCGTGGTGATCGGCAGCGACCGCTATGAAACTGCCTCATGGGAGACATGGAGCGGCTACAGCGAACAGCTCAAGCAGCAGATTGCCGAATATTCCTGTTTCGGCTATGGATTCCAGTCGCGCAATGACATGGAATACTGGTATGCATCCCAGATTCTCATCTGGCAGGCAATCAATCCGGCTTTCGCGTCGACCAGGGTTTACCGCGATCCGGCCTATGCCGGCGATCTTGCCATGAGCCGGCAGGCGGTGGACATCACCGATTCCATCAATGCGAAGAAACAGGAAATCCAGCAGACAGTGGACGCCTATCACAGCGATCCTCAGCTTGTTTTTTCCGATGGGGAAGGAAACGCGCTGTCTCAGCCTTTGAAACTGACGGCCGGAGAAACCCTGCAGATCAAAGACAATGCCGGACTTCTGCATTTATGGGAAGCTGTCAATCCGCCTTCCGGATTCACCCAGACAAACGATACAGCATCCTATCGGCCGCTTTCCAAGGGCAGAACACAGATCCGCTTCCGTTTTAAAGGGACACAGGAAAACATGCGCTCAGCGCCGCTGGTGCTCAAGGCAAAGGACGGTTCCGCGATCCAGACACTGATCATCCGCGGATCCATCACACCGCATGAGATTTCTTTTTCACTCGATGTGTCGGACGCCGGACTGCGGATTCAGAAAACCGATGCGGACGGCAATGAAAAGCCGGCAGGGGACGCGTCATTTGCCGGAGCGCATTATGCGCTGCGCAATGTGACACAGGATCTTGAATGCGGCACATTTGTGACCGATGAAAACGGATTTTCCAAAGAGATCAGGGGTCTGACTCTCAATGACACTTATGAGCTCAAAGAGGTCCAGGCACCCAAAGGATACGCGCTCAATGAGAAGCCGTACCGGTTTGTTTTAAAGAAAGACGATGACACCGTTTCTCTGATCAGGACTGAAGACCGGATTCTGAGGGGCAGGATTGCCATTCACAAAATGGTTTCCCCGCGTTCGGCTTCCGGAAAATCGGAAAACGAAAAGGGAGCTGTATTCACCATTCTTCCGATGAAGCATATTCAGAAATACAGTTCTTTTGAAGAAGCCGTAAAGCATCTGGATGAACTGCAGGAAAACGAACATGACCAGCTTGAGACGGATGAAAACGGATATGATGAAAGCCATGATCTGGCCTATGGGACATACATGGCAGTGCAGACCGCGGCCAGCAGTCCGGATCTTGAATTCTGCGATCCGTTCACATTTGAAATCGACGGCACGAAGAAAGAACCGCTGCTGTTTCATTTATCAAATCTGATCAATGAATATGAACTGAAAATCATCAAGAAGGATGCGGAGAGCGGAAAGAAGATCACCCTGAACAGTGCCGCCTTCCAGATTTTCGATGCCCGGGGGAATCTGATCAGACAGAAGGTCGGATCTGCTGTCTATGATACCTTTGCGACATGCGCGGACTTTCATGAAGCAGTTCCTTCATCCTGGTATTGCGATACGCATGGGGAAAAGGGAACTGTGACACTGCCTTTGAAGCTGTCCGCCGGCACCTACACAATCAAAGAAGTGAACGCACCGGCAGGCTATGCTGTAAACAGCCAGCCGGTCAGTATTCTGCTTTCTTCCCATTCATCCGATGAAGAAAACGGGATCCGCGAAATTACAGTCAGCGATGAAAGAGTGTACGGGTCCGTCCGCATTCATAAATCCATCGGAGAAACAGATGCGGATACAGTGATCAGACCCGGCGGTCTTTCCGGTATTGCCTTTACGCTGTACGCAAAGGAAGACATTCTTTCCTGCGATGACGGATCGGTTCTTTTCAAAGCCGGCAGTCCGGTTGATATCATCATCACGGACGCCGACGGAAACGGGCTGAAAGACCGTCTGCCGTTTGGACTGTATGAACTGCGGGAAAGCGAAACAAGACCGGAACTTGTGCTCAATGAAGAAACGGAAGAAGTGAAAATCGATGAAGAAGAAAAAGATTTCAGCTTTGAAATCGAAAACCGTCTTACGAAAACCGTACTTTCCAAGAAACAGGCATCGGGCGATGATGAAATTCCCGGCGCAAAGCTTTCGGTCAAAGACCGTGACGGAAATCTGATTGATGAATGGATTTCAGAAGAAACACCGCACATCATTGCCGGTCTGAAGCAGGATCAGGAATATGTTCTGAGTGAAGAAGTGACACCGGTCGATGAAAACGGGAAAGAGATCGGCTATGTCAAAGCTTCCTCCATCCGCTTTACCCCATCCGTGGAAGCGGACCATGTCATCATGAAGGATTCCCTGATCCGGGTTCAGAAAACAGATGAAAACGGAGAGCCTTTGAAAGGCGCTTATCTCAGGGTGATCAATGAAAACAGCGAGACTGTCGATGAATGGATTTCCG
>CAMVGT010000060.1 GCA_947167125.1 uncultured Erysipelotrichaceae bacterium | reverse complement strand
CCAAGTATGTCGATGTCATGATCGGCAACGAAGAAGACTTCACCGCATGCCTCGGCCTTGAAGTTGAAGGCAATGACGAAAACCTCAAGGAACTCAACCTCGACGGCTACAAAAAGATGCTCAACAACGCTGTCAGGATTTATCCGAACTGGAAAGTTGTCGCTACAACACTGCGTACCGTCAAGACTGCTACAGTCAACGACTGGAAGGCAATGTGCTATGCGGACGGCGAAATCTTCATGTCCAAGAGCTATGACGGTCTGGAAATCCTCGACCGTGTAGGCGGCGGCGACTCCTTCGCTTCCGGTCTGGTCTACGGACTGATGACAACTCAGGATCCTGAAACAGCTGTCAACTACGGCGCAGCGCATGGCGCACTCGCTATGACAACACCCGGTGACACTTCCATGGCTTCCAAGAAGGAAGTTGAAGCGATCATGGGCGGCGCAGGCGCAAGAGTCCAGAGATAATCAAACCTCGTGCGAAAAGAGAATGCGGACTGCATTCTCTTTTTTTGCGCTCTTCAAAGGAATATGACAGATTGCTCAGCGCTCAATTATAATGGGATGTAAGAAAGCAGGTCACTTCTATGACAGACACAAAACAGATCATTGTACATACTTCTCTCGGTACAATTACGGGAAATGAAACAGGGGAGTGCAGGGAATTTCTCGGGATTCCTTATGCCAAGGCACAGCGTTTCCGCTACTGCACGCCGGTCGATCATTTTGATGAACCGTTCGATGCGACTGCATTTGGAAATTCCTGTCCGCAGTACCGGCAGTATTATCCCCAGCATGACAATCCGGAACGTCTTTTCTATCATAAGGAATTCCGGGAGGGGATTGATTTTCATTATGATGAGGACTGCCTGAATCTCAATATCTATACACCGCTGGACCCTGAAAACTGCGCGGTCGCGGTCTATATCCATGGCGGCGGATTCAATTCCGGCTCCAATGAAGAAGAACCGTTCCGCGGCTATGAATACGCAAAGCGGGGCATCATCACCGTCTTTATCAATTACCGTGTCGGCGTCTTCGGATACCTCACTCATGAAGAGATTCAGAAGGAATACGGCAGGGACGGAAACTTCGGCCTTGATGATCAGAGAACCGCTCTTTTCTGGGTGAAGGATCATATCGCCGATTTCGGCGGAGACCCGGAAAACATTACCGTCTTCGGACAGAGCGCAGGCGCGATGTCGATCCAGTATCTGCTTCTCAATCCGCTGAACAATGATCTTTTTAAAAGAGTATTCATGATGTCCGGCGCCGGTCAGTTCCCTAAATTCACACTTCCGAAATACGCCGAAGAAACCAGGGAATACTGGCTTGAAACCATGGCAAAAGCAGGATGTTCTTCTCTGGAGGAATTCAGAAATCTCGGGATTGAGGAGGTCCTGAGAGCAGCACAGGAAATGAAACAGGAAAGAAGCGATACGCTTTACAATACAATGCCGGTGATTGACGGATATCTTCTGCAGGGACCTGTTGACCGTCTGATTAAGAATCCATTGGAAAAGGATCTGATGATCGGCTATACCAATACCGATTTATATGCTCCTCTGATGGCTAAAATCGGCAATCAGTATGCAGGTCAGCACAATGGCTATGTCTATTTCTTTGACCGCAATGCGCCGGGTGATTCCAATCAGGCGTTTCATTCCTGCGATCTGCGCTATGTATTCGGAAGGCTCCAGACTTCATGGCGGCCTTATACACCAAGGGATTATGAAATCTCTGAGCAGATGATGGATTATTTTGCCTCATTTGCAAAAACCGGCAATCCCAACGGAAAGGGAAGACCCAGCTGGATGCCATGCAGAAACGGGATGGTGAACATCCTGCAGATTACAGAAGAAAAAACAGCCATGGGCAGCGTGAATTATGCAAGACTGACAAAGAATATGCTGATGAAAGGAAATCCGAAATATGAAGTTCAGCCATGAATTCAGACTGAAAGAAAACGGCGGTCCGTATCTGCTTTTTGAATCAGACGGCATTTTCATGCGTCTGGATTTCTTCAAAGATTTTCTGCGTGTCTCCCTGATCCGTTATCAGGAAGATCTGCTTCCCACATGGTCTGTGGATCCCTTAAACAACTGTCCGCAGAGCGGCAGAGACAAGCTTTCCATAGAAGGCCTGGAAACACTGACACCGGAAATTAAAATCAGTGACGGGGTTCTTCTGTTCCATGCGTACGGTCTGAATTTCCGGATTGAACTGATGAATTTCAGAATCACGGCGGAAAATGAAAAAGGCATTCTGTATAAGGATAGAAACGGACTTGCCTATAACTTTGACGGGGAACTGGGAGACGGATCCGTTCATTTTACAAGACGGGAAGAAGACCAGAAGATCTACGGCCTCGGCGATAAGAGCGGACATGTCAATAAAAACGGCAGAAGCTTTGAGCTTGGGGCAGGGGATGCCATGGGATTCAAAGCGGAATATTCCGATCCTCTCTATAAACATGTGCCGTTTTATATCTGTGAAAACCATGCCGGTTCCTACGGACTTTTCTATGACACCTATTCAAACGGCAGAGTGAATTTCGGTGAGGAACATGACAATTATTTCGAACCGTTCAATTCCATCCGCTATGAAGAAGAAAACATGATCTTCTATCTCTTCACCGGAACACCGCTTGAAATCATTCAGAAATTCATTTTCCTGACCGGCGGAATCGCCCCGGTTCCCAGGTGGGCATTTTCCTACTGCGGCAGCACGATGGAATATACAGACGCGCCCAATGCCGATGAGCAGCTGCGCGGATTTGTAAAAAAATGCGGAGAAACCGGAATCAAAGCCGGCGGCTTCTGGCTTTCCAGCGGCTATACACAGATCGGCGATCAGCGCTGTGTCTTCCACTGGAATACCGATAAGGTTCCTGATCCCAAAGATCTTTCGGATTATTTCCGTAAGCACGGAATGGAGATCATTCCCAATATCAAACCGGCATTTTTAACCATCCATCCGCTCTATGCAAAGATTGCGGAAAACGGATGGTTCCTGCATTACAGGGACGGCTCTCCTGCAGTCTTTCCGTTCTGGGGCGGTTTTGCCAGCTATCTTGATTTCACCAATCCGGACGCATACAGCTTCTGGCAGGAATGCGTCAGGGATGCCCTGATTCAATACGGCTATATCCATTTGTGGAATGACAACAATGAATATGATGTATGGGACAAAGATGTCTATGCCAATGGTTTTGGCAAAGAGACAAGAGCACGGCTGATCCGTCCGCTGTTTTCCTTCCTGATGGCAAGAGCCGGCAGGGAAGTGTGTCTCAAAGAAACCGATTACAAAGGGGAAGCTCCCTTTATGGTTTCAAGATGCGCCATCGCCGGAACACAGAGAGAAGCTGTGACATGGACCGGTGACAACTTCACAGATTTCAGAGAACTGAGATGGAATCATTATCAGGCCATGACCATGTCGCTTTCCGGCTTTGCCTTCTATGGTCAGGACATCGGCGGTTTCTCGGGTCCAAGCCCTTCAAGAAGACTGTTTTTAAGATGGCTGCAGTATGCAATGTTCACACCGCGCTTTGTGCTGCATTCCTGGAAACCGGGTGAACCTTCCACCATGCCATGGCTCTATGAAGATATGATGGATGATGTAAAGCGCCTGTTCCGTCTGAGAGAAAAAATGGCTCCTTATCTTTTTGAAGAAATGAATCAATGTGTAAAGGAGAACAAACCCCTGATCTATCCGGTCTTCCTGCTGCAGAAGGATTATGACCGTGAAGCGGACTGCTATATGTGCGGCCGCAGGATTCTTGCCTGTCCGGTATTTGATGAAAATCAGAATTCCGTTCATGTGCTTCTTCCTTCCTTCAGCGACTGGAAGCTCAGAGGAACAGGGAAGACAATCAAAGGCGGTACAGAGATGGATGTAGGCTGTCTTCCGTGCGATCTGCCGGTCTGGTTTGAAAAAGCTTAAGCAGATCTTTGAACTGTTTTGTATTCAGTCATTTTCAGACTGAAACTGAAGAAGGAAAACTGAGCAATTGAAAAAAGGAACTTATGCCTGTGTTAATACACATGGCACAGTTCCTTTTTCATTTCAGATCAGATATCAGCTTTGAAGCTTAAATATCGATTTCCTTGTTTTCGTAGGATTCCTTGAGCTTGAGTTCCTTTAAGGCCTGCAGCTCTTCCGTCTTCTGTCTGGAAAGCGGATAGGAGACAAACAGCAGGAAGGCCATGATTCCGAACATCACAGCCGGAATCAGAGTGCCGAGATCATACATGATCTTCAGATTGGCAAGGGTCTGGACCGCTCCTTTTTCATATTTGTAATTCATGCCGAGCAGGGCGCCGTTGACGCAGATTGCGGCAAGAACCTGACCGACTTTGCGGAACAGGTTGAATACGGAATAGGCAGTGCCGTCATCCCGGCTTCCGGTTTTGACCTCAATATCATCGATCGCATCCGCAACCATCGCCCATAACTGCATGACTAGTGTGGTCAGACCGCATCCGCTGATGAAATTCATTGCCAGGAAGATCCAGAGCAGTTTGGAAGGATCCATGCCTCTTAAGAAGAAGAGAACAAGGTTGGCAAGAGCGGCAATTGTCATACCGATCGCTGTGACTTCCTTCTTTCCTTTCTTACCGGTTAATTTGGGAAGGAAGAACATGAAGATGATCATCGGCGAATAGGTACATGCCTGGGTTGCCAGGTTCATCCAGTTGGCATGGAAGTAGTCATCAAACAGATAGGTATAGAAGCTCTGGGTGAACATCTGTCCGGCAAGCAGCAGCATCGAAACCATTGTGATTGCGACAAAGGCACGGTTGTGGAACAGCATGATGATCGCTTTCTTCGCGGCGCCTTTTTCCTTCGGCTGGGGCTTTGTCTTGACGCGTTCCTGATTCATTGTAAAGGCAATCAGCAGCATCACGCACGATACAATTGCCATGATGATAACGCCCTTGATGACCGGTCCGTACTGCATATCGGTAATGACTTTTCCGTTTTCACCGATCACCGGGTTACCTGAGGCGTCCAGACGGTTTGCATAGGCGAAGCTTGCGATTAACAATACCGGAATCGAACCCAGTGCGGCGCCGATCGAACGGAAGACGGAAAGCTTGGAGCGCTCATGCGCGTCAGTTGTGACAACAGAGGCCAAAGAGCCGTAGGGGATCTGCAGAACCGTATATGCCATGCCGAAGAAGATATATGTGACGGTCGCATAGACACATGTCATTGTGTAATTTCCTTCTTCTCCGATTCCCGGCAGCTTCAGAAACATCAGGACTGCCGAAACGGAAAGGGGAACAGCCGCATAGAGAATCCATTTGCGGTAGCGTCCGTGAGGACCGGGTTCCACCGTATCGCAGATTCTTCCCATGATCGGGTCATTGATCCCATCCCAGACACGGGCGACGATGAACATGATCATGATGAAGAGGGGACTTAAGTGGAAAATGTCGGTATAGAATTTCTGAAGAAGCGTGGTTACCAGCGCAAAAACAAGGCATCCCGCGGTGTCAACCATCGCATAGCCGATGTAGTCTTTCGCTTTCAGTCCGCTGGTACGGCTGATGTAGCTCTGATTATGATCTGACACAATTTCCCTCCTGAAAGAAATTATCAATTCTGTTTTCATTGTATCATAAGGCTACCAATCTTCCGGCATAATCAGAAAAACAAAAAATCCTTCCGGACTGCGGAAGGAAACAGCGAAGAATGCAGGCAATTCTGTCAGGACTGATTTTTCGTTCTCAGATAAATCCTGTGACTGAGAGCAGCGATCAATGCATTGACGATGAACAGCAGGAAAAGCAGAATGCCGATATCATCATCGATCTGCACCGCCGCATCGACAATCCGTACAATCATCCTCGACACTGCAAGCATGATGAGCACCGTCATCAGGATCCATATGTGTTTTAAATACTTAAAGTGATTCATAGATGCTCCGTCATTCATCGTGCCATAAATCACACCGTCTGACAATGCCTGTGAACAAAAAACCAATACAGCAATTTTTGCAATGCGGACAATGCATTTTGCAATCTGCTTTTTCTGCAGAATCATTAAAATTAAATTGTAAGCAAAACAGAATCATCTGTAATTGGAAAAGGAGGTATATCAATGCCAATGCAAATGGGTTTCCGCTGGTACGGCGAAGGAAACGACAAAATCTCATTAGGCGACATCCGTCAGATCCCCGGAGTAAAAACAATTGTCTGGGCGCTTCATGACAAGATGCCGGGCGAAGTCTGGCAGCCGGAAGAAATCGCGGCTGTTGAAAAGCAGATCAAGGGTGCCGGCTTTAACATGGATGTTGTGGAAAGCGTCAATGTTCACGATGATATCAAGATCGGTCTTCCGACCCGCGACGAATACATCGCCAACTACATCCAGACAATCAAAAATCTCGCACCGTTCGGGGTCAAGGTCATCTGCTACAATTTCATGCCTGTCTTCGACTGGACAAGAACCAATCTCTTCCATCCGGTGGGAGACGGTTCCACAGCTCTGTATTATGAAGCATCCATGATTCAGGAGGATCCGAAGGAAATGGCTGACTATGTCATGTCCTTCACGGAAAAATACAATATGACCTTCCCGGGATGGGAACCGGAAAGAATGGCAAACCTCGATGTGCTGTTTGAAAAGTACAAGGGCGTCACAAAGGAAAAGCTCTGGGAAAATCTGAAATACTTCCTTGAAGCAATCATGCCCACATGCAAGGAATGCGACATCAAGATGGCCATCCACATGGATGATCCTCCCTGGGATATCTTCGGTCTGCCGAGACTCCTTGTCGATGAAGAAAGCATCGCCCGTTTCCTGAAGATGGTCGATGATCCTTACAACTGCCTGACATTATGTTCCGGTTCACTCAACGCAAACCCCAATAACAATGTCGCAGACATCGTCCGCAGGCACTGTGACCGCATCGCTTTCGCCCACATCCGCAACATCAAGCACTTTGAAAACGGCGACTTCTCCGAAGCAAGCCACAGAGACTGCGATGGCGAAACAGGAATTCTCGATATTCTGAGAGCATATCATGACTGCGGTTATGAAGGATATATCCGTCCCGACCACGGACGTCATCTCTGGAATGAAACACCCGGCAATGTCAGACCCGGCTACGGTCTGTATGACAGAGCGCTCGGCATCATGTACATGCTCGGCGCATGGGATCTGATGGACAAAGAAGAAGGAAAATAATAACGGAGACAAATAATCATGATGGATCTTCCTTACAATGTAAGTTTTAAAGATAAAGTAGTTGTTATAACAGGTGCAGGCGGAGTTCTCTGCAGCACCATGGCCAGAGCATTCGCCCAGGCAGGCGCAAAGGTTGCGGCTCTTGATCTCAATGAAGACGCAGTCAAGAAGCTTGAAGCTGAATGCGCAACCGAAGGCTTCACACTTAAAGGCTACAAGGCAGATGTTCTGGAAAAAGAAGCTCTTGAAGCAGTTCATCAGCAGGTTCTCGCTGATCTGGGCCCCTGCGACATTCTTGTCAACGGTGCCGGCGGAAACAATCCCCGTGCCACAACTGACAATGAATACCAGCATGAGGCAAAGGAAGGACAGAAGACATTCTTCGATCTCGATTCCGCAGGCGTTGACTTTGTCTTCAAGCTCAACTTCCAGGGAACACTGATCCCGACCCAGGTCTTCGCAAAAGACATGGTTGACAGAAAGAAGGGCTGCATCCTCAACATCTCCTCAATGAATGCGTATACTCCGTTAACAAAGATTCCGGCATACTCCGGCGCAAAGGCTGCCATCTCCAACTTCACACAGTGGCTGGCAACACACTTTGCAGGAACAGGCATCCGTGCCAACGCAATCGCTCCGGGCTTCCTGGTTTCCAACCAGAACCGTGCTCTGCTCTTCAATGAGGACGGCACACCGACAGCACGTTCCCACAAGATCCTGAACGGAACACCGATGAACCGCTTCGTCGATGCGGAAGAACTGCTCGGCGGCGTATTCTTCCTCTGCGATGAAAAGGCTGCTTCCGCGATCACAGGCGTTGTCCTGCCGATCGACGCAGGCTTCGCGGCTTACTCCGGTGTATAATCACTGAAAACTTCATTCACAAATATCTTTACGAAGGTGCGCAGACGTTAATCCGTCATGGTGCCTTCTTTTTCATGACATACCGGGGATGAAATCCGTTATTCCGCATGATCACTCCTCCATTTCATCAGTTTATATTCATTCGTTTCTTTAAATCCGGATGCTTTATATAAGCCATATCCTTCTTCAGTCGATTTGCATTCCACTGTGCTGAGATTCATTGTTTCCGCTTCTTTCAGCAGTTCATGAATCAGCGCTTTGGCAATACCCTGACGGCGGTACTGCGGCTTGGTATAAACATTGAGCAATGTGCCGGTTTTCCCGTTGATAAAGGAAGGGCTCATCGGTTTTTCAGTGATCAGCAGAAAGGCGCATGAAAGTATTTCTTCTTCCTTTTTTGCAAGAAAGCAGAAAAGATCCTGATTGAGATGTCTGCTGAAATAGTCCGGAAGCCGTTCTTCAATCAGTTCTGCATCCTCTTTGTTCATATCTGGAAAATCTGCAGAAAGATACAGCATTCTCAGCTGAACAAGAGAAGGGATATCTTCTTTCTGTGCCTGATCAATGATCATTGTTTTACTCCCTGTGATTTTGTATTAACAATTTCAGTATGCAGTGTGTCTTGGGATCATGCAAGAAGTGACAGGTGAAAGAATGAAAAAAAGCCTTTCCCGTTTTTGTTCGGAAAAGGCAGTTTCATTTGATTTTAAGTTGCGGACTGCTTCAGAGAAGCACGGACTTCCCTGACATAGGAGTTTGTGTTGAATGCATAGAGCAGCTGGGCTGTCATTGCGACCCAGATCAGCGGTTCGCACCAGACAACCGCGTTGTACTGGAATTTCGGGATGAAGATATAAACGAACAGGATCTTGCCGATTAATTCAATGACGGATGAGATCATCGGAATGACCTTGGAGCCGATTCCCTGCAGAGCGAATCTTGTCTGAATCAGAACACCGAGAACGGCATAGAAGGGACCGACGATATACAGCATCTTGGAACCGTTGGAGATGATGACAGGGTTGGTGGATCCGCTGATCATCTGGACCAGTTTCGGAGCTGTCAGGAAGAGAATCGCGGATACAATCGCAGCCATGACAAAGTCATAGATATAAGCGCTGCGCATTGCCTTGAGGATTCTGTCACCCTGGTTGGCACCTTTGTTCTGGGAGATGAAGGCACTGACCGCAACGCTCATTGAGATAAACGGCAGGTTGCAGATCATATAGATCTTTCTTGCGGCAACGTGTCCGGCAATGATTTCCGTTCCAAGGCTGTTGATGCCCGACTGCAGAATAATCGAACCGACGGATACGATGGAACCCATCAGAGCCATTGCGTAGCCCTGACCGCCGACATCGCCATAGAGTTCTCTGTCGAAGCGGAAGTGACGGGCTTCCGGCACCAGGATTCTGGTGTATTTGAGAATATAGATAATGCAGAGGACAACCGAAACGCCCTGGGCGACTACAGTCGCGATTGCGGCACCGGCAACACCCATTTTGAATGTTGTGATGAACAGAACATCCAGGAAGATGTTGAGCAGGGAGGAGATGATCAGGAAGATCAGCGGCATAACAGAGTTGCCGATCGCTCTTAACATGCTGGAGGCCAGGTTGTACATGAACATGACTGCCAGACCCAAAGCGATGATATGGATATATGTATGTGCCTCTTCAATGACTTCTGCCGGTGTGTGGATCAGCTCGAGAAGAGGTCTTAATCCAACAACACCGAGAATTGTCAGAGCGATGACAGTCAAAAGACCGATGACAAGCGAAGAGGCAACGGACTGTTTCATTCTGTCGGGATCGCCGGAACCGAAGCTTCTGCCGCAGACGATGGAGAAACCGGAGCCCAGGGAATTGCAGAAGGAGACCATCATTTCAAAGACGGCCGCGCAGCTGCCGATGGCAGCCAGTGAGTTTTCACCGAGGAAATTGCCGACGATGGCTGTGTCAACAGCGTTGTAGAGCTGCTGGAAGATGTTGGAGATCATGATCGGGATCATGAAGATGATGAGCGACCTCATGATCGGCCCGTGAAGAAGATCCACCTGTGTTTTCTGTTTCATTTCTTTTACCCCTTTGTTTGCTGAGAAATATTGTACATACCGATGGAACAGAGCCCCTTATAGCGGTATGAGTCTAGATCATCAATATGAATCAATGCAGGCATATGCTTGTCAGGCATCAGCTTTTCAAATGCGATTTCATCTTTGATCGGATCGCTGTACCATCCGATGGCTTCCGGATTGAGAATCGCCGCGACGGAAAGGATGACTTCCTTGAGAAGAACGGCAGGATCTTCTGTTTTCTTTCTTTCCTCCATATGGGGAAGATAGCGCACTTCTCCGGCCGCGTGGGAAAAGCCGTTGTAAAGACGTCCGTTGATCAGAATGCCGCAGCCGAAGATTCCCTGTTCCGCCTGATAGATGACAGCGATGTTCCGGCATTCGGCATGTTCATTCGCAAAGCCGATCGCCGCCACATTCACGTCATTTTCAATGACGCAGGGCACACCGTATTTTTCTTCAATCCAGGAACCGATGTCCATCCGGAAGGTCTCACCGTTGGTGATGATGCCGTCCTCACACACGCCCGGCGTGCTGATCAGGATCATATCCGTATCCGGATATGCATTCATCATCGTTTCGATTTCCGTATGGAGATAGGTATTATCCATGGCAGGGAAGGCACGCGTTCTGACATCCGTCTCTTCGCCATTCAGATTCATCCGCCAGCTTCTTGAAGAGAATTCCCCGTGCTCGCGTCTGATGTCGATGGCAAGAAAATGGCGGAACTCGCAGTTCAGAATATAGCGGTGCGTCTTTCTGCCGACCCTGTTCCCGGTTTTTTCACTTAACAGAATTTCACCGCTTTCTTCGAGAACTCTGAAGACATTGACCGCCGATCCATGCGAAAGGCCGGTCATCTTTTCCGCTTCATTGACCGACAGGCATCCATGCGTATAGAAGCATTTTCTGACCGCCTGGATGTTTTCACTTTTCAGATCGCCTGAGTTTGCCATGGTTCTATCTTAAAGACGCATGTCTTTCCCGTCAATAAAAAAGTCATAATTTGACTTAATTATATTTCATGCCGGATGATTCAAAGAGAAAAGGGGAATCATAAAAAAACAGTTCCCAATGCGGGAACTGCAGGAATGCATTATTTTACAAGGTGTGTACGAAGACGCTGGGCGATGATTTCGCATCCTGCGTCATTGAGCTTGTCATCGGAATAGTTCATTGCGAATGTTCCGCCCCATTCCTCTTTGTCTTTGTATTTGGGAACCAGGTGGCAGTGGAGATGATGGCCGGTATCGCCATACATGCCGTAGTTGACCTTGTCCGGATGGAATTCGGCATGAATCGCTTCCGCAGCTGCATTGACATCTTCAATGAAGGCAGCTCTTTCTTCAGCTGTCAGCTCGCGCATTTCCGATACATGGAATTTGGAAGCGACGATGACACGTCCCGGATGGGTCTGATCGCGGAATACATAAACGGTGGAAGCGGGAAGTTCGCATACTTCATAGCCGAATACATTTATCAGATCGCCCTTTGCGCAATATGCGCAGTTGGGATCTTTGTAATTCTTATCCATTTGGAATACCTCTTTTTCATGTATAGTCTATCACTTTGAATACATGAAGTAACATGGTGAAAACCGATTTGTTTCGCGGTTATAATGGAATCAGTCAAACGCTTTTTATTCATCATTCAAAGCAGAAGGGAGACAGATATGATCTCACAGCTTAACAGCATTCCGCTGTATCTGATCTGCGGCGGCATCATCGCTTTTGTGGCAGCCGTATGCATCATCTTTATGGTCCGCTCCTACAAAGCCGGCATTGCCATCGGCATGGATCCTTCAAAACTGAAGCGGGCACTGACTTCCAGCATCACTTTCTCCATTCTTCCCGCTGTCGGCATTCTTCTCGGCGTCATTGCGCTTTCCGGAAGTTTAGGCACACCATGGCCATGGCTGCGCTTATCGGTCATCGGCGCGCTGCATTATGAGACACAGGTTGCCCAGGCAGCAGCCGAACAGGTCGGTCTGAAAACACTGAGCGCTGCTGAAATGACGCCGTCCGCGTTTGCGACCATCGCGCTTTTGATGAGTGTCTGCATTATGTGGGGAATGATCCTTTCCTTTTTCTTCAATAAAGGATATCTGAAAAGACTGTCAGGAAAGAAACAGGAAAGCAGCTCATCAAAGCCGGGGTTCGGCGACAGCGCAATGACAGCGATGTTCATCGGTCTTGTCTCGGCTTATATCGGCAGCTATATCGGCGGCTTTGTGTCAGGAAAAGGGAATTTCACATTTCAGGGAGATCTGACACCGATCATTGTCGCTGCAGTTTCGGCACTTTGCATGTCCGGCTTCATTTATCTTTCGGAAAAGAAAAAGATGGTATGGCTGGAAAGCTTCTCAATTGCCGCAAGTATGCTGGCAGGAATGCTGGCAGCGGTACTGCTGTAGGAGGGTGTTATGGACAGAAAGAACTATCTTGAAAAATATGACCGGACAACCCATCTGATCGGACGGGCAGCTTCCGCTATTACATTATTCCTGTTAATCGGCGCTCCGTTTCTGATCGGTTTCCTTCTCGGCGCGCTTCCCGATTTATCGGCTGCCGCAAAAGGATTTCTTTCCGTCGGCATCATCTGGACGGTTTCATCAGTTGTTGAATTTCTTGTCTATACGCCGATGCTTGGGGCAGGAGGAGGCTATCTTGCCTTTATCACCGGAAATCTCATCAATATGAAAATTCCGTGCGCGATGAATGCGCGTGAAATCGCCGGCACCCAGGCGGGAACACCGGAAAATGAAATCATCTCCACACTTTCCATCGCCGCTTCTTCTCTGACCACAATCGTCGTTCTCGCTCTCGGCGTTCTGTTAATGGCGCCGCTGCAGCCATTGCTGCAGAGCGAAGCGCTTCAGCCTGCCTTTGCCAATGTTGTCCCGGCGCTTTTCGGTGCAATGGCATATCAGTATTTCAGACGGAATCTGAAACTGGCCTGTGTGTCGCTTGTCATGATGACACTGCTGTTCATTTTTGTGCCGTCTCTGATTTCTCAGACCAGCATGATGATTCTTCCTTCCGGCGCTGTGACAATCGGCCTTGCATATCTTGCATGGCGCAGAAAGGGGAAACAGGCATGAAAGTAATCGGTCTGATTCTTCTGGCAATCCTTGCCGTTCTTGCTGTTCTGCTTCTGATCGCCCTGATCAGAACAATGGCGCTGCCTTCGAAAGTCTCCGCATACAAAGCGCCGGAAGCGGATGAAAGGGCAATGGACTATGCCCATAAACTTTCAGAGATGATTCAGTGCGATACCACATCCTATGACAGTATCAGGGATGATGAAAAATTCGAAAGGTTCCACCGTCTTCTGGAAAAGCTGTTCCCGCTTGTCCATGAAAAACTGGAGAAGACGGATATCGACGGCAACCTGCTGTTTTACTGGAAAGGCAAAAAACATGACCGGCCGATTGTGCTGATGAGCCATCAGGATGTGGTTCCCGCCGAAGGCAAATGGATTCATGAACCTTTTTCCGGAGATATTGCGGATGGCAAGGTATGGGGAAGAGGCGCTTCCGATACCAAATGTTCCGTCTTCGGCTTCTTTCAGGCGGTGGAGGAACTGTTAAAGGAAGGTATCACGCCAGAACAGGATATTTATCTTTCTTCTTCCTGCACAGAAGAATGGGCAGGAGACGGATGTCCGAAAATTGTGGCTGAATTAAAGCGCAGAGGCGTAAAGCCATGGCTTGTATGCGATGAAGGCGGCGGCATCATCACCGATCCGGTGGGAGGTGTTCCTGGAAACTTCGCGATGGTCGGCGTGTTTGAAAAAGGAAAGGCGGATGTGCGTTTTACCGCAAAAAGTACAGGCGGCCACGCTTCCGCTCCGAAGAAGGGCTCTCCGATCGCACGGCTTGCGGCATTTGTGAACAGTGTGGAAACCCATGATCCTTTCGCTAAGAAAATGTCACCGGAAGTAAGATCCATGTTTGAAAAGCTGGCTCCGTATGCCGGTTTCCCTTTAAAGCTTGTCTTTTCCAATCTCTGGCTGTTCGGACCGCTTCTTTCCGCCGCAATGCCGGCAATATCTGCCCAGGGAGCAGCGATGTTAAAAACGACCATTGCCTTTACGATGCAGTCGGGTTCAGACGCCTATAACGTCATGCCCCAGGAAGCGTCACTCGGCGCCAATATGCGCTTTATCCCGCATCAGGGAAAAGACGAAAGTCTTGCGATTATCAGAAAGAGAGCGGAAAAATACAATCTGCAGATGGAAGTCTTCCATGCGGTCGATGTTTCCAAAGCCACCGATATCCATGGTGAACCGTTTGCCTATGTGACAGAACGGATCAAAGAAACATTCCCGGAACTTCCGGTCAGCCCCTATGTGATGACCGGTGCCACCGACGCCCGTTTCTATCAGGATATCTGCGCCAGCATTGTCCGCTTTGCGCCGGTGATCTACGGTCCTGAGCAGATGGCAGGCATGCACGGACTCAATGAAAATATCGAATATAACTGTCTGCCCGGATGTGTTGATTTCTATAAAAACATGATCCTGAAAGCAAAGTAATGACGCACATGAAAACACCGGTTCACAGCAGCCGGTGTTTTCAAATGCCATTCAGTTGTTATTCTGTATCACTGTCCGACGGATTGATCTTGCGGTAATACCGGTTTACCAGACTCTGATAGCCCCATGTCTGGCGAAAACCGCCCGGAATTCCTCGATGCTCCAGCCGTTCCGTTCCATGGCCAGCC